>CAMCFM010000035.1 GCA_945874095.1 Candidatus Kuenenia stuttgartensis | reverse complement strand
GGTGAAATCCTCACCATGCAGTGCAATTACAACACCGGCCCGCTCTGGTCCAAGACTCTGAAGGATAAAAAGGACAACAACTGGAGCGACATGGAATGGCAGATGCGCAACTGGTTGTATTTCACCTGGCTTTCAGGCGACCATAATGTCGAGCAGCACATTCACTCGCTCGATAAAATGGCATGGGCCATGAAGGACGAGACACCTGTCAAGGCTGTTGGTCTGGGCGGACGTCAACAACGTACGGAAGCCGATTTTGGCAATATTTTCGACCACCATGCCGTGGTCTACGAATACGCCAGCGGAGTTCGTCTTTACAGCTTCTGCCGTCAGCAGGCTGGTACGGCAAACGATGTCTCTGACTGGATTTATGGGACCAAGGGCGTGTGCGATGTCTTCAAGCACCGCATCAAAGGCAAAGCCGATGGCAAAGACTGGCGTTATAAAAAGCCAGCCGGCCTGAAAGATGACATGTATCAAAACGAACACAATGAAATGTTTGCCGCCATCAGAGCGGGCAAAATCATTGATAACAGTGATTACATGTGCAAGAGCACTCTGCTTGCAATCATGGGCCGGATGGCCACTTACAGCGGTAAGGAAGTGACTTGGGAACAGATGCAGAATTCGACGGAAAATCTTTTCCCTGCGGATCTGAAGTTTGGCGATTACCCAGTCCCTCCAGTGGCCATTCCAGGAATCACAACACTGGATAAAGCCTGATCCTCGATCAGCTTATCGATTGTCATATGAAGCCTTGCGACAAGTTTAAACCGAGTCGCCGGGCTTTTCATATTCCGGATTTTCAAGAACAGATATTAGAAAGAGAATGGTCGATATGAATCTGAATCGTCGTGATTTTTTGCAGGCAGTGGCTGTTACAGGTGTGGCTGGTTCGGTAGTACCAGTGATTGCATCTGAGAAAAAACGGCCGAAGCTGAGAATCGCCGTAAAATACGGAATGATCGGCGAAGGCAAAACACCTCTGGAAAAGCTGGAGCTTGTGAAAAGCCTTGGTTTTGAAGGTGTTGAAATCGATAGCCCTTCAAATATTGATTTGGCTGCATTGAAATCAGCCTGCGAAAAAACGGGTGTGGTGATGCACGGAACGATTGATTCTGTGCACTGGGGCAAGCCACTTTCGAGCCATGACGCAGCCGTTCGGGCCGAGGGCTTAAAGGGCTTGGAAACAGCCATTCGTGACGCCCATTACTTCGGCGCTCCAACAGCATTGCTGGTCCCTGGAGTGGCGCGTGGTGGAGTGAGTTACGATGAATGCTTTGAACGCTCCGCAGCGGAAGTCAAAAAGGTTCTGCCATTGGCGGAAGAATTAAAGGTCGTGATTGGAATTGAAACCGTCTGGAACGACTTCATAACGAAGCCAGAGCAGATGGTCGACTATGTCGATCAATTTAAATCGCCTTGGGTCGGCGCCTATTTTGATTGCTCCAACATGGTCAAATATGGGGTCCCCTCTGCAACCTGGATTCGAACACTCGGCAAGCGACTGGTGAAGTTCGACTTCAAGGGTTTCAACATGAACGACTTCAAACAGGGTAAGCCAGGCTGGTGCAAGATTGGTGATGGAACTGAAGATTGGCCCGAGGTTCTGACGGCCCTGGCCGAAGTTGGTTACAACGGTTTTGCGACTTCAGAAGTGGGTGGAGGCGGGCGTGAAGTGCTTGCCGATATTGCTGCCCGGATGAAGAAGGTGCTGGAACTGTCCTGATTTTAATGACGTTCACTTTGGGGCATTCTTCTTTGGTGGAATGCCCTTTCAACTTCTTTTTTCTGGAAGTCATATGCCCCGAAAAGCCACGTCACTGGATGAGCAGATGCTGCTTGAGGCGTGCCGATTTGGTGGGAATGATTCGGTCATATCAGAATACCTGAAACAAATCCGATTTGAAACTTCAACGCTTCAGCAGGCTTTAATTACCATTCAGGCCAGTGGTCATAATCAAGATTCGGTCATTTCATCTCAATCGTTTCAGCAGATCGATCGCCGCCTTCGAAGAAGACGGAAATGATCTAATGATAACCGTTAATCTGTGCTAAACAGTTTAAATCATCTAATCGACAATTCGATAAATCCTTAAAATCATTTCACCGATGATTCAAGATACCGCATCGGATTTAGCATCCAACTCATGGACTGATGTTCCCGAGTCCTCGGTAACCAGCCGCTTTTTCTTCATTTTAGGCTCTGGTGGAGCGTGCTTCCAGCGTCGGTGAAGCCAGAGGTATTGCGTCGGATCCTTCCGAACAATCGCTTCCAATCCGGCCATCATACGATGGGTCAGCTCTTTGACTGCATTTGGCCCGGTAGGGAATTCCGATGGATCAATCACATCGGCCACTTCTACCTGATATTCAAAACGGTCATTCATCCGCCGTGCAGCACCCACCAAAACCACGGCCTGATGCTGTATAGCCATAAGTGCCATCGCTTTATGTGTGGAAGCAGGCTTGCCGAAGAAATCGACAAAAAGCCCTTTGGGGCCAGCATCCTGATCGCCGACAGTGCAGAGGACTCCTCCTGATTTAAGCACCTCTTCCATTTGCTCAAATCCCCCTTTTTTGGGGATCATCTTCTGACCTGCATGTTCGCGAAATTCGCGGAGCCAACGGTCGAGATATGGATTGTCAAGGGCTCGGTAAATCGAGTGCGGATTGAAGTTGTAAACTCCGAACAAATACCCGGCCATTTCCCAATTGCCATAATGACCTGTGACAATCAAGACAGGCTTGCGCTGAAGAATCGTCCTCAGGACCGATTCATGGCCTTGCATATGAATATGCTTGCGCCAGGTGGTCAGGCTTAATGTGTACGGAATATGTGCTATTTCAATAATCATGGTAATAAAGTGGCGATAAACGCCTCGGACAGTTTTGTCACGTTCCGCATCGGTCATTTCCGGAAATGCAATCTGGAGGTTATCCAGCGCCACTTTCCGATGCCGTTTATCCACATGATATGCAATCCAGGCGATGATTCTGGCCAGCTTATAGCCTATCCAAAGCGGCATCCACTGGAGGAATGTAATCACAACCCTGACAGCGGCGTAAACCATCCATTCGACTTTTTTATTGCGTGGCCGAGCCATGAATGGGTCACTCCATTGACCGTCAGGAATCGGCGAGAGAGCCAAGGTTCCGAACGACTTTCAAGCGGGATCAGACGGAATGTAATGATTCAGCCGATGTGAATGTTACTGGAGTTGCAATCAGGCGTCAACCCGATTACGTGAGAGGCAACTCAATGGTCCTGCGAAGTTCTGCAGAGCGATAAATTCCTCGAATAATTTCCACAGCCTTACGTCCCTCGCGGCCATCCACCTTCGCGGAACCGCCGGATTCAATCGCAGAGAGAAAATCAGACAGCTGGTCCCTGTGCCCAGCGTGGCTGATTCCTCGCGGATCACTGGCTCCCGAATTGCTGGCAGATCGGCCTGAGATTTCGGCACTAATCCGCTTGTCTACGTCGGTTTCATTTCGGAACGACCATAAAGTGATATCGTCCTGCTCCACCCGGGCCGAGCCGTCTGCTCCATGAATTTCAGTTCGTTTCAACAAGCCGGGAAATGCACTTGTGGCCGCTTCAATCACTCCAAGTGCACCACTTTTAAATCTAAGTGCTGCCACAGCCGTATCTTCCACCTCAATACGGTCATGAGCCAAAGTCGCCGTCAGGGCTGTGATTTCGGCAACATCGCCCATGAGCCAGGTGATGAGATCCACGTTGTGAATGGCTTGATTCATCAGGGCTCCGCCGCCGTCAAGGTCCCACGTGCCTCTCCATCCGCCGGAGTCGTAGTAATCCTGGGTTCTCCACCACTTGACGTAAGTGTCACCAAGGGTGAGCTTTCCGAATCGGCCTGATTCAATCGCCGCTTTTAATTGCAAATTCGCAGGGCTGAATCGGGACGGGAAAATAGCGCAGAGTCTGACTCCAGCCCGTTCGCAAGCATCAATAATGGCATCGCAGCGTTCGACTGTAATTTCCAGAGGCTTTTCCACCACAACATGCTTGCCTGCCTGTGCAGCCGCAATCGCGGGCTCCAGGTGAGCGCCTGATGGAGTGCAAATGCAAACGATGTCGAGGCCAGGCTGGGCGAGGAACTGGGCGTAATCGGAATAAATCTCGCAGCCGCCTTTGGCCAGCCCCTGAATTTTCTGGCCGTTTTCAGGCTTTCGGCTGAAAGCTGCCACCACTCGTGCATTGGGAAGGTCGTTGATCGCTCTGGTGTGGAATTCGGCGATCATGCCACAACCAACGATTCCGAAGCCAAATTCGCGGTTCATAGGACGATTTCTCTCGTGATTTGTTGCATTGTTATTGAGGCAGGTATGACTTGCAAAAAATTAGCCGTCGAGTTTTACCCGGGCAATTTTGCGTTTGCCAACCCGTACAATCATGCCATTGACAGGCTTCATTTTCCCGTTCGGATCAACGATCGACTCACGTTCTGGACCAAAATTCGCTCCACCTTGAGTGATCACCCTGCGAGCATTTGAAGTGCTGGTTTCAAGTCCCAAGGCCACGATCAGCCGGGGCCAGAGAATTTCACCATCGGAGTCCAGAAGATCTTGACCAATAACAACTTCAGAAATCTCATCAGGATCGGCACCTGTCGATCGTCTGCGAAATTCAGCCGCCGCTTGATCCGCCGCCGTATCTCCATGATATTGGGACACCACGGCCTTGCCGAGCACCTCTTTGGCGTCACGTGGATTAAATTGATCGGAAAGCCAGCGATCAATGTCGGCCTTGGGAAGGTCCGTCAAAAGCGTGAAATATTGGCGCATTGGCTCGTCGGGAATGCTCATGATTTTGCCAAATTGAGTGACGTGATCTTCAGCCACTCCAATATAATTGCCCAGACTTTTGCCCATCCGGCGAACCCCGTCGGTTCCCACCAGAATCGGCATGGTCATGGCCACTTGTCCGTCCTGACCTTCAGCTTTCTGTAAGTCTCTGCCACACATCAAGCTAAAGAGTTGTTCGGTGCCTCCAAGCTCCACATCGGCTTTGATTTCGACAGAATCCCAGCCCTGCATCAAAGGATAAAGACACTCGTGCAAATAGACTGGTTTTTCGGCAGCCAGACGGTTTGCAAAGTCCTCTCGAGCCGTAAGTTGCGATATCGTCATTTTGCGGCACAGGTCGAGAACGTCAAGAAACGACCATTTCCCGAACCAACCGCCATTGCGATAGACCTCGGCCTGATCCAGATCGATGATTCGGCCGACTTGGGTCAAATAATCTTTGGCGTTGATCTCGACGGCTTCCTCAGTCAGTTTTGATCGAGTTTCGTCGCGGCCGGAAGGGTCGCCCACCAAGGCGGTGTAATTGCCGATAATGATGATGGCCTTATGGCCCAATTCCTGAAACTGACGCAGTTTACGAAGGGGAACCGTGTGGCCCAGGTGAACGTCGATACCGGTCGGGTCGATCCCATATTTGACACGAAGGGGCTTGCCTGTTTCGATCGACTTCTGGAGTTTCTTGCGGAAAGCGTCCTCAGGGACCATTCCCTCCACGCCACGGCTGAGGATATCCCACTGCTCTTGAAATGATCGCATTTCGAACCTATACTCTTTGTTCAACAGGTCTTAGGCTTGTATCGCTCTGTCCGCCCGTCGGTTCGGGGGCTTGGCGTTCTGGTGTGTCATTGCGCATTCTATGTTAACAGGTGGAATATCCGCAAGGCGAAAACTGTTTGTACCATGGATATCAACAGACGAAGTTCGCTTGATCCAGTCCACTCTTGAATCACTTTTAGGAAGCGGGCGAGTTCATTGAATCGCGAATCAATCATGACTGTCGTCGGCCTGCTGATATTAATGCAACTCTCAGGCATGATGCTGGCCAATGTGATGAGTGTTCTGGACCGTCTGACAGGCATTAGATGGCTTGTTCCAATCGGTTTAAGGCCAAAAGTGCGCTGGTCATTGCCGATGTTTTTTATGGCTTGGATCGTTTCACTGATCTTGCAATTCGTCGTTTTTTCATGCCTGAATATGATACCCGGAATTGCGGTTGACGATCATCGCAGCATGATTGCAATGCTCGCAGTTTCCATAAGCAACCTGATTTTTATGATCGGGGCACCCGCCGTGGTTGGGCCTGGATGGAGTAAAGGCTTGCAAAGACTTGGGTTGAATGGTCCTGACTTCGGGCGTCAGGTGCGAATCGGAATACGGGTCGCCCTGCTGGCATCCCCCTGGGTTTACGCTGTAAATCTGACAGCCAACCTGATTTTTCATGCCAATCCACATGAAGTGATGCAGATGCTGAATAAAGGCCTTGACTCGTTTTCCATGAGTCTGGCTGTGATTGGGGCCGTGATCCTGGCCCCTGCTGCGGAAGAGATTCTATTTCGAGGTATTTTACTGGGCGGATTGATTCACAAGACCAGGTTTAAGCCTGCCGATCAACGGCGACGGCTTGTACAGGCTGCAAATATCATCACTTCGCTCATCTTTGGTGCCTTGCATATGAGCGCATGGCCGGCTCCGATCGGGATCTTTGTGCTTTCTCTGGTCCTTGGTAAAACTTATATTGTGACAGGTCGATTATGGCCATGTATTATTGCCCACTCCGTATTTAACTTCACTGGTGTGCTCGGTATGGCTGCGGCTGTCATGGTGAAAAAGTCGTCATCAGTCGTTGCATTTATGCTGGATGTATTTCCCTTTTGATTGATTTGTCTGGTAAGAGTTTCTCAGATTCGGGCGCTTGCCAAAGCCATCCCAATCTGTCATAAACAGGTAGTGAGTGTCAAGTATCAAAACCCAATTGGCCCGATTCAGGAGAGATTCATGAGGCGAACGATTGTATTTTCTATCATGGCCATGTGCTGTGGTTCAGCCATAAATGCTCAGGATCAGGTGAAGGCGGTTCCTGTGGTACAATTCAAGGCAGGTTTCGCTTATCGCGATATCAGCCCCAAAGCGGGGATGGAGCAACCGGGCGGCTATGTGAAGTCGTTTCATAAGGATCAGCACGACGCCTGCAAGGTTCGGGCCAGCGTTTTTGACAATGGGACCTCGCCAGTGGCTGTGGTGGGTATTGATTCACTGATCATTCGGCGCCCTCAGGTGGTGGCTGCTCGAAATGCAATTGCAGCAAAGACTTCGCTTAAGCCTGAGGCGATCATGATTTCCGCCTCTCATTCACATGCAGGAGGCCCTACAGGCATGGTTTTGCCGGGTGAATATGATCATTCCGACAAATTCACACAAAGACTCGCTTACGAAGAAAGTTCTGCAGCTGATGCCGATTATTTAATTGCAGTCGAGAAAGCGATCACTGAAGCTGTTCTGGAAGCATGGGCAAAATGTGTGCCTGCAAAAGCGTCAGCAGGATTTGGAATTGAAGGCAAAGTGGCATTCAATCGTCGATTTAAAATGACCAATGGCCTGACTTTTACGCATCCTGGTCAAGGGAATCCAGATATCATTACACCTGCTGGCCCGATTGATCCACAGGTGGGCGTGCTGGGCGTGTGGTCGATGGATAATAAACCGCTGGGCTGTATCGTGAATTATGCGTGCCATGCAACCACTGGTCCTGGTGGGAGTTCTGCCGATTACATCTATTATATTGAACGAGCGATACAGGGCGTTTATCCGGAAATGGCTGTCGTGTTTCTACCAGGGATGGCTGGCGATGTGACTCAGGTGGATAACCGATTGGGTTTTAAAATCGCTCAGTCGGGCGAAGCTGCCAGCCGTTATGTGGGAGCAAGCGTAGGGGCAGAAGCCTTGAAAACATTGCTTGTGGAAGAACGCTCGGCAGCTCCGCTGGGGCCGATTGCATTTGAGTCGAAGACCTTGAAGATCGCTCGCCGCGCACCGTCGCCTGATCGCGTTTCGAAATCAAGGGAGCTTGCGGCGAAGCCTAAAACGGCTGTGGATATGACGGACTGGACGTTTGCCAAAGAGATTGTCATGCTGGCGGCGAGAATGAAAACCGAGCCTGTGGCAGATGTGGAAGTGCAGGCGATTCAGGTTGGTCCGGCGGTATTTCTGTCCTGTCCAGCCGAGTATTTCTGTCAATTCGGATTGGACATCAAGGCAGGGAGTCCGTTCCCGGTGACCATGCCCGTTTCGATGGCGAACGATTGCATTGGATACGTCCCGACAGCCGAAGCCTTGGGGCCAGGCGGTGGCGGTTACGAAACCCGTCTGACGAGTTATTCGAACCTGATTCCGACAGCAGGCCGAACGATTGCGGACAGTTTGATTTTGATGGCCCGGAAGATGAAGCCTGGAATGCTGCCGACACCTCCACCGTGGCCAGGTTTCAGCGGTAAGCCTTGGGCGTATGGCGATGTTCCGCCGGAGTTGGACTGATCTGGATATTAAAAATGCCGTTGCTACAATGTAGCGACGGCATTTTTAATGCAGGGCAAGTGAGATTGAATGAATTATCTTGAAGTCCTGGACATCCCTATTCATAGATTCCTCCTCTGGAGCCCTAATTACGCTCAGAAGTGTATTTCTGGATGCACGGCCCCTGACAGAACGTGTTTTTGACCTTTCAATCAATATTCATTTAACATATTACAAAAATACATCATTTTCAAATCAAACCCAAAGTCCGCCATATCAGGGAACATCGCCTACAGAGTCTGGTCATAAAAAAAGCAGGACAGCTTTTCAGCCGCCCTGCCCACTTTTTGTCGATTTGTAATCAGATCCGTTGGAAACTTGCTGACTTACTTGCTGAACAGCAAGCCCTGGTCGCTTGGAGGTGCGTCCACCACCTGGAACCGGAACTGATTTTCAGCAACAAGTGTCAACCGGCCCACCAGTCGCTGGCCGTTTTGGTCTGAAAGGAGGGCGAGAACGCCGTCGGTGTACTCATACTTGCCATTGAACCCGCGAGGGGCCTGGCTGCCGGCTGCGACCGACCATTTGAAGGTCTTCTCAGGCGTCAGCTCAAGTGTAATCGTATCCGTAGTCGAAGGCTTGGCCGTGAACTTGCCGTTCAGCATTTCGGCTGCCGGAGCATTCTTGGCGGGATCTTCAGCCGGTTTGGCGGGATCGATCGCCGGCGCATCCACACCTGTTGCCGGGGCTGGTGCTGGCTGGTTTGCAGCCACTTCAGCACCGCTGGCTGGAGGCGTTTCGATTGGGTTGCCTGAATCGTCGGTGGAATTCAACACTCTCAGGATTCCAGCCGAGACCGTATCGGCAGGCTGGAGCTTAACCAGCTTTGTGAGCTCAGTCTTGGCTTGATCCCTATAACCCATCGAGAGATAGAGATACGAAAGCAGAAAGCGGGCCGCTGGATTGTCGGGATTGGAGTCCCGATAACCTTCGAGCTTTCGCAACTGGTTGGTGAAATTATCGACGTTGTTATAGAGGCTGGAGAGGCTGGTCCAGTCCATGCCTGGCTGAACAGCCAGAACGGGATAGATCGTGGCAGAGGCTTCCCCATATCGACCGAGCGAGAAGAGGCAGAGGCCACGAAACTCGTGCATTACGGCGTCGTTCGGCAGAGCTTCGAGCGATTTATTGACACCCGCCAATGCGCCGTCAAAATTGCCAGAGATATAATCCTGACGAGCCTTCTCGAAGGTGGTCAAGGCAGGATCAGCCACTTGCTGGGGAGGCTGACTGGCCTCTGTATTCAGGGGCTGACTGTAGTCGTAAGGAGTTGCAGCAATCTGAGTTGGTTGCTGCTGTACAATCACTGGATTCGGCTGTTGAACGACCACTGTCGTGGAAGGGATGTAGCTATAATAAGGGTTCGAGTAACTCGAATATCCCCAATTATAGAGCGATGAGCCCATGCCCCAGCCCAGAAGGCTTGACGAAAGCAGTCCGACACCGAAGCCACCCATGCCCCAGGCCAGCCAGTTATTGTTGTAACCATATCCGCCATAACCACCGTAGTAGTTATTAATGACGGGATTGGACCAGCCCCAGCCGCCGTGGTGCCAGTTGTTGTGGTTGTTCCAGTACTGTGGGCGATATCCGCCATAACCGTTATCGTAACCCCAGCCACCGGGACGGTTTGTCCACCATCCACTGCCAGGTCGGTTGTATGCTCCACCACCGCCCCAGTTATTGTAGCCATTACCACCGGGACGATATCCGCCGCCACCACCACCGCCTCCAGTGTTCCACCAGCCTGGGCCGTTGTAGCCTGGACGGTTGTATACCGGGCGATTGTTGACGTTGTTGTTATTGATGTTGATATTGTTATTGGTGTTGCCACCGATAAAGTTGTTATTACCACCGGGGCGATTGATACCACCACCGTTTTGGCCTGGACGATTGCCGATACCACCGGGGCGATTGATACCGCCTCCGCCGTAGCCGGGCCGATCGATACCGGAGCCGATTCCATTTCCAATGCCGGGACGGTTGATCCCACCGCCACCGGCTCCTGGTCGAAGGCCGCTCACATTGCCTGGCAATGTTGTGGCTCCACCTACGCCTGGGGGACGGTTGATACCTCCACCGCCAGCACCTGGGCGATTCCCACCGATCTGGCCTGGCAGGGTGGCAGCACCACCGGGACGATTGATTCCAGAACCGCCCCCTCCGGGACGTGGTCCGCTGCCCAGATCAGGACGAAATCCTGGAGCAGGCTTTGTGGCACCTCCACCGGCACCTGGACGAAGTCCACTGACGTTGCCTGGGAGGGTGGTCGCACCACCGGGTCGATTGATTCCATTCATACCAGCGCCCGGACGATTCGCACCGGCACCTGGAGAGACTGGTCTCTGCCCTGCACCTGCTCCACCCATTGCGGTGCCGTTGGCCCAAGGTGGGCGTGATCCGATCGAAGGCCTGTTTCCACCACCTGGATTACCAGGAATCATCCCGCCTGGTCGAGCGGGTTGCCCCGGCGATGTCGGGCGTGCCATTCCCGCCATATTTCCTGGGCTGTTCGGTCGGGCGGCTCCCCCAAGATTACCCGGGGCAGTCGCTGGGCGGTTGGCAGGCATGTTCGGTGCAGAGGGACGAGCCGCCTGATTCGGCATACTCGGCCTGGCCATATTATTGTTTGGCATCGACGGCCTGGCTTGCATGTTTGGCATGGATGGCCGCGCTTGTGCAGCTGGCATAGATGGACGGGCTTGACCGGCAGGAGCTGACATGCCTCTGAATCCACCTCCTGAAAAACCACCACCGCCACCGCCTTGTGGACGGGCCATACCGCCACCCCCACCTTGTGGGCGTGACGCCATACCACCGCCACCACCTGATGGGCGAGCGGCACCTCCACCACCTGGCCGACCTCCTCCACCACCGCGTCCCTGAAAAGCTTCCACAGGGGGCATGGCCATGGTCGCTGATGTGATCAGCAGGGCTGCGTTTCGGAATACCCGACGAATTCGTTTGATTTTGTTCATGTTCGTGAAAGTCTCCCCGATGCTTTGTGCTGTGAAGGATCTCAAGGAGCAGGTTTAGCAGCCGCAGGCGCTGTGGCTGGCTTGGTGGTTGAAACAGATTTTGGTGCAGGAGCCTGACGAGTCAGCGTAACTTCCTCGCGGCTCGGGGTCACAACACCGTCAATGGCTCGGTCAAATGTAGTCCAGACAATCTTGGTTCCGCTCTCGTCGATCGTCAGCAGCTGGCTGGCTGAAACGCCTTTGCCATCTGGCAAAACGGCTTCGTTTTTCAATAGCCAAGTGTTCTGGTCGGCGACTTTGGCCCAGGTGCTGGTGCCGTGTCCACCGGCTGAGTCGAATGTCCAGGACTTGATCCGACGGCTTTGCGGGTCATAGCCAATCCGCATGCTGGCCAGATTTTTGACGAATGTCGATTCCTTGCGGCTAAACTTCAGTTCGACCGCATTCCCATCGTCGATCCAATTGGCATTCACATGAACGACCCCATCAGGACCTTCCAGAAGCCATTCGCCTTCAATCCAGGCGATGGCCGACAGGTACTCGGAATGAACGGCTGAATCCAGTGCTGTCGGCGACTTGTAATCTCGCAGCTGGGAGAGCTTCCAGGCCCCATCCTTTTTAACATAAACTGCTTGGTAGGTTGTTGATACGGGATCACTATCGACTGGTGTGAAGACGGATGTCCCATCTTCCACAGCCACATCAGCCGTGATCAGGCGGATGGAATCGACAACAGTTTCGAGGGTTGCACCAGGCTGCTTCTCGAAACCACTGACAAAAACGTCCTTCACCGCATCTTTACCGTCATAAACTTCGCCGGCTTCATCCACAATCCGGACATCGTCGGCAAGGATCGCAGTCAGGGTCGCGATATCGCCCTTGTCAAAGGCTTTGTCGAATGTATCGGAGACTGCCAAAACCGCTTGTTGATCGGCTGTCAGAGCAGGCTTTGGAGCCTGTTCCGGGGCGGCGGTGGCAGCCGGTGGTTGCTGGCCGACGCTGACGGTCGTCCATGATTGCAGGCCTGTCAGACCAAGCCCGACAAATAATGCCAATCGTGATTTTGTGACGTTCATTCGAGGCATGGGTGCTGTTCTCTCTGGCTCTGGAAGCTTGGACTGTAAACAGTTGTTCTACGAACATTTCTCAGTTTTGTTCGATTTATCATATTGTCCCCAAAGTCACATCCGATATTCAAGAAGAATCAGCTTTCGAATTTGACGCTTGTGAGGGATTTGATCGTAAACGCAACGATTTTGACAAAATCGCGAACCCTCAAAGCGGTTCGTTTAATCGAAAACGGTCTCGACGATCCCACACGGTTCGGACCATTTGCACTTATAAAAATCGGGTGCGCTCTTGTGTCCGGCGCATCGGTCGGTTAAAAAAGGATATCCCTCCGACTCCATTCGCCAGCCCTTTGGACGATGGCCGCTTCCCTCTCAAAAGGCACGACCGATGCACGACAAATCTGTTAACAGTTCCCAACTGACACGTCGCCACCTTATCCGTGGTACGGTTGGCCTGTTCGCCGCCCCTGCGTTTATTCCGCGTCTGATCTCGGCCGCTCCTTCCGAACGTGTTCGCCACGCCAGCTTTGGAGCAGGCGGAATGGCTGGGGCTGACCTCTCGGCCATCGCTTCCCATAAGAATGTGGATCTGGTGGCAGTGGCCGACGTCGATTCCGAACGCGGAGAAGCTCTCAAAAAGCGTTTCCCCAATATTCAGGTCTTTCAGGATTATCGGAAACTGCTCGACAAGCTCGGCCCTAACGGCCTCGACAGCGTCAATGTGAGCACGCCCGACCACATGCACGCCCCGATCGGCGCCACAGCCATGGCCCACAACCTGGCAGTTTATGGCCAGAAGCCTTTGACACACGACATTTACGAATCTCGCAGGCTCGCTGAAATCGCTGCTGAAAAGAAGTTGGTCACCCAAATGGGCGTCCAGATTCACTCCGCCCGCGAATACCGTTCAGCCGTGGCCTGGATTCAGGAAGGTGCCATCGGCAAGATCAAGGAAGTTCACACCTGGTCCAGCAAAAAGTGGGGCGATCCGACCAGCAAGCCGGATCGGACCGATAAAGTCCCAACAAGCCTCGATTGGCAAGGCTGGCTCGGCGTTTGCGACGACCGCCCATTCATTGGCGATGGCTACTATCATCCCGGCAACTGGCGTCGCAGACTCGACTTCGGGACAGGCACGTTTGGAGACATGGGCTGTCATATCTATGACCCTGTCTTCAAAGCGCTTGACCTGACTGCCCCGATTTCTGTTAAGTTTGACGGCAAGGCTCCGAACGCAACGAACTGGGCGGACGATGCTCAGGTGCTCTATGTCTTCCCGGGCAATCAGTTTACTGACGCAAAGACAGTGAATGTCACGTGGTACGATGGCGACCGCCGGCCTCCTCAATTCGTCATTGATGCCATCAAGCCGAACGGCCTGCCGGATCAAGGCTCGGTTTTCTTCGGAACCACCGGAATCCTGATTCTGCCACACGTGGCCATGCCGATTATTGTCGGTGAATCGAAGGAAGCGACCTCCAAGCGTCAGGCTGCTCCAGGAGCAGACCACTGGCACCAGTTTGTCGATGCCGTTCAGGGCAATGGCAAAACCTCGGCCCACTTCGGATACGCAGGCCCCTTGACGGAGTCGATCCTTCTGGGCGGTGTGGCTTCCCGGTTCCCTGGAATGGAATTGCAATGGAATGCCAAAGAGTTGCAATTCACCAATGCTCCGGAAGCCAATAAGTATGTCAAGAAAGCCTATCGCAAGGGCTGGGATGTCCCAGGTCTTTCCTGATCGCTTTCTGAATCGTATCATGTGCTGATTCAAGTCCGTCGTCCGTCTGAAAAACTTCTTCCAGTCTCTATTCCACTCTATCTAGTAGGTTCCCGAATCATGAATCGCCGCGAATTTGTCCGCAACACGGCCCTTCTCTCAGCCTCAGCTGCTCTGGGCAACGTCAAACTGATTTCATCCGTTCAAGCCGATGAAATTCCTGCCGGTTTCACACCGATCTTCAACGGTAAAGACCTCACCGGCTGGTATGGAATGCCGCACTTCGACCCTCGCAAGTATTTCGCCATGAGCGAAACCGAGAAGAAAGCCTATCGCGATAGCCAGCAGGCCGAATTGGTCAAGCACTGGACTGTTCAGAACGGCGAACTGGTCAACGACGGCTTTGGCCCTTACGCCACAAGCGATAAGAACTACAGCGATTACGAGCTGGTGATTGACTACAAGACCGTTGCCAAGGCGGACAGCGGTATTTACCTGAAGGCCAATCCACAGGTCCAGATCTGGGATTACACCGAAACGGCCAAGTTCAATCTTGGTGCCGACAAAGGCTCGGGCGGCCTCTGGAACAACACCAAAGGTGCCGATGGGAAAGACCCACTGGTCCTGGCTGACAAGCCTTTCGGCGAGTGGAATAAATTCAAGATCCGCCAGCTTGGGGCCCGCACCTGGGTTTGGCTGAACGACAAACTCGTGGTCGATAACGCCACCATGGAAAACTTCTGGGATCGCAAGACACCGCTCTTCGCCAGCGGCCCATTCCAGCTCCAAACCCACGGCGGCGAAATTCGCTGGAAAAATATCGCTGTCCGTGAAATCGGCGCTGAAGAAGCGGCCTCGATGCTGCGTGGGAAAGCCGATCCTGAAGGCTTTACCTCGCTCTTCAACGGCACATCGCTCGACGCCTGGGGCGGCGCTGCCGACAACTACGAAATTCGCGACGGTGCCATCGCCTGTAAAAAGGGCAAGGGCGGCGTTCTCCACACCAAAGCAAAATACAGCGATTTCGTCGCCCGTGTGGAATTCAAACTCCCAGCCGCTGGCAACAACGGCCTGGCCATTCGATATCCAGGCACTGGCGATCCAGCCTATGCCGGCATGACCGAACTGCAAATCCTCGACGATGGCCACGAAAAATACGCCAAAATCGACAACCGCCAGGCCCACGGTTCAGCCTATGGGATGGTACCAGCCGCCCGTGGCTTCCTGCGTCCAGCCGGCCAGTGGAATTATCAGGAAGTGACCGTCAAAGGCAAAACCATCAAGGTTGAGCTCAACGGTACGATCATTCTGAACGCCGATCTGGATAAAGTCACGGAATTCATGGCCAATTCGCCACACCCCGGCAAAGACTTGACAGAAGGCTTCTTCGGGTTTGCAGGCCATGGCGACGATGTCATGTTCCGCAACGTCTCCATCAAGAAGATCTGAATCGAATTCAGCAGATCTCAAAAAAACAAGGGGATGGGATTCGTCCCTCCCCTGTTTTTTATTGGCCACTTCATAAATAAGGGTGATTGCAACATGTCGCGACACAAACCGATCCTGTCCTTATTTCTGGTGCTTTTCAGCTGTTTTTCGATCCATGCCCAGCCTCCTGAAGTTCCATCATATCCGGACCACACCCGGCTCCTGATCGTTCGTGATCAAAACGGTAAGGAAACAGAGGTCCGCAACAAATCCGACTGGTCGGTTCGGCGAGCTCATATTATTTCGAATTTTGAAAAAGTGACTGGCAAATTGCCTGGAGGCGAGCGCAGGGTCCCTCTCGATTTAAAGATTGACGGTACGACCGACGCCGGCACATACAATCGTCTTCATATCAATTACGCCGTAGAGCCTGGAGACCGTGCCACAGC
>CAMCFM010000034.1 GCA_945874095.1 Candidatus Kuenenia stuttgartensis | reverse complement strand
TTTAGCGCTGGATGTGGACGGCACGATTCTGGGGCCGTCAGGGCAGCTTGACGATCTGGTTCTGGCATCACTCCATGAAGCCTTGGAATCGGGAATAAAGATTGTATTATGCACTGGCCGCCGATTTCGTCGGGCCAGAGCAATCTCTGTAAAAATTGGCCTTGATTCACCGATGGTTTGCAATTCTGGGGCTTTGGTGAAATGCCCGTCCTCAAATGCAACTTTTTGGAGGGCAGATCACACTTCCGTGGACGCTCAAAGAATCATGCAGACATTTGATCGTCATGAGCGACCAATATTGAGCTTCCAGGATCGGTTACCTGATGAGCCTGATTTTATCACGTCGAAATATCCATCCGGGTGTGGATTATTCGATGATTATTTAAAAGAAAATCAAGGGCTTGGAGAGATTGATCCTGCGTGGAGGGATCGAGAATCATCTTTGGAAGGGCATTTCCACTTGTGTGCTGCTGGAACTCGCGAACAGATGCAGCAGATTCACGACGACCTGGAAATGCAATCACCCGGTGGATATCAGCTATTTGTCCAAAAAAGCCCGCATTATGTGGCCTGGATGTGTGAAGTCTTGCGCCGAGATGCCAATAAGTGGACCGCTTTGAAGACCATCGCCGAAGGCTGGTGCATTTCAGGGAGTGAGATTTGTGCCGTTGGTGACGATGCCAACGATGTCCCGATGATCGCCCAAGCTGGATGGGGCGTTGCCATGGGTCATTCAGCCGACTTTGTAAAACAAAAAGCACACTGGATTGCCCCTGACAATTCTGGGCACGGCGTGGCGGAAGTGGTTCGAATCATAATGGAAAGACAAAACGGATGAAAAACGGATCTGCCAAACCGCCGGAAGGCTGGCCTGAAAGCTGCTCGCCGAGCTGGGAATTTGAGCCAGGGCACGATCAGCCACTTCTCGACACTTGGCTTTTCAAGCTCCGCAAGGAACGATATAAATCCCAATTGTCGACAAAGGAACACGATTTTTATGTCGCTGAAATTGCAGATGCTGTTCACGTGATTGCCACAGACGCTGAAGGCCGTGTCCTGATGGTTCGCCAGTTTCGGGTTGGCTCACGGTCAGATAGCCTGGAGACACCAGGCGGGCTGATCGACCCAGGTGAAGATGCAATCACTGCCGCACATCGCGAATTGCTTGAAGAGACTGGCTATAAGGCGGAGAATGCCCGGCTTCTGGGTGGATTCTGGTCCCTCCCAAGCTTGGGAACAAGCCGGATTTGGACGGTTGTGCTGGAAAATGCCGTAAAAGTGGCTGAACCACATGGTGATCCGACTGAAGAATTGCAAGTGGAGTGGGTGGCCAAGTCCGACATCGTCAACGAAATTGCCACCGGCAATATTCATCACGGTTGCGTGATTTGCGGGTTAATGATCTGGCTGAATGAAATCATGCTGCCAGGTCGGAATTGAATATCAGCAGAAATGAGTCGTGATGGAGTTGAACTCATTGGTCAACTTCATCGCCTTTTGGCGGCCAGATGATTTGCGAGCCAGCAAGCCATTCTGGTAGTTTTTCTGGCTCGAATGCCAGTAATTCTCCCAAACGACGCCTGACTTCATCAGGGTTCGCTGGCGATCTACCTTTGAGCGGCAAGTCGAACATGGACACAGCATCATAGACTTTGGGAATCTCTGGTAGTCGGATGCGTCCAAAGGCGTTTGTTAAGTCTTCCCGACCCCAGCCCAAGCTGTAAGCGATTTTTTCGGCTTCATGGAATCGCTTGAGGCAGCGCAATTGGCGTTTGACACGATCTATCCAAATGTAATTGGCACGGACTCGTTTAAGTTCAGGTGTCGGGAATTTGTTGAATTCGATTTCAGCGGCGACTTGCCGTGGTGTTGATTCCAGCAATTGTCTGTCCACTTCTGACTGATGAAGCGTGAGCATAATAATTATCAAGGCTAATATGGCTAATGCGGATTTTCGTGTGATAGAAATTTTGCCGATGGTGGATTGTTTCCCAGGAGATGTTTCTAGGCCTTGGCCAGCTTGAACCCAGCCGCACAGGAACATCACCCAGCCGATTTGCGGGATGGAGTCGTACCAATAAAGAATATGTTTCAGGTTGACCCAAGAAAAATAGCCGCGAAACGACCATTCCACCCAATATGCAGAAATGCAAAGCGCGGCCCCGGTCCATTCGAGGGCGGTGATGGTTCGCCCACTTCGTAAATGCCATAAAAACCATGTCAAGGCGAGAATGAGCGTAAGTGCTACCGCTTGAACATCTGTTGTTATGACATCAATTCCTAAGTTCCCAAAAATCAGAGTTTCAATAATCGAGTGACAAGTGTGAGAGATTCCCTGGATCGGTCCCAATGCTTCTTTTGTAGTTCGGCCATGAAAAGAATTGGTCGCGTCGATCGCATTTCCAGCAAATGCAAGCGAAAAGGTTACGGCCAAAAACGTTGCCAGTAAAGGAATCAACGCCAGAAATTTCCTTTTACCTCGCGTAACCGCCAGAATATAAATGGCGCAAGTTGGGCCTGCGGCATGACCAATCGTCCAGAAGCCGCCCGCGATCCAGCAGCAAAGACCAACACCCGGCCAGAGCCAGCGCCAGTCGCGTCTCAATAATTCCTGGGTCAAGATCAGGGCTGTGACAATAAAAAGGCCGGCCCAGAGCGTTTGGCCGGCAGAGAACCAGATCGTAGAAAGCCGCTGAATTGACGTCACACCCACCAATACCGAAGCGGAATAGCCGAGCGCCATGCTTCGAGACTCGTGTGCAACAAAATGGCCGACTTGAAGCATCACCAGCACCAAAGCCAGGTAACTGACAGGCTTCATGATATCCTGAAGGTGCACCAAATCGCCTGCCGCCAAGACCACCACCCATGTCAAAACCCGCCAGGAAGGGCATATGTGTGTGTTATGTGGAACCAGTAAATTCTCTACCATGCGTGGCCAGGAGCGTGAAGCTCCGATGTAGGAAAAATCGTCAGAATGCAGCCGATAATCTAATTCCTGGTGTATATAGACAGTCAGGGGAGAATCACCCAGGATCCACGCTGGTATTCGATGCAAGCCGAAAAGCCAGCAGGGAGTAAACAAAATCAGAGTCATTAAGAACAGGTGTGGGAGAAATCCGAGTCTCTTGTCGCCCCAGATTTGGAACCTGCGCAAAAGTTTTTTGAATGGTTGATTGTCAATGGTATTCATGGTTTGTGCCGGGTAACGGGCCTCATTTTTGTAGTTGTGGCTGGAATCCCGGGCGGCTGAAGCCGGAGTCTCGTATTTGTTGCAGCCTGATTTGCATGGCTGCGACTTGATCCGGTCGCTCCATCGCTAAATTCTTTTGTTCGCCAAGGTCGGCGGCCAAGTCATAAAGCTGAGCCTCAGAAGCGTTGCCAAGCTCAGTTCCTGTGAGTTTATTAAACGTCTTGCCCTGACTGCCTTGAATATATTTCAAAGAGCCCAGCCGGAGTGATCTCAGCGAAGCGTCTTCCACCAGATGGTCACGGCCATTTTTGGATTCGCCCAACAGAGCACCTAAAACATCAAAACTGTCAGGGCCTATGTTTGCAGGGAAATCCTGGCCTGTCAGCTTCGCAAACGTAGCCGGAAAATCCACCTGGCAAATCAAAGCCTCGGATGTCGTACCAGGCTTGATTCTGGCGGGCCACCGCACCAGAAAAGGAATTCGCGTGCCGCCTTCGAAGTTGCTGTACTTACCGCCCCGAAATGGGCCAGCAGGCTTATGCAATCCGATTTTTTTCACGGCTTCCTCCTGATAACCATCGTCCACCACCGGGCCATTATCGCTTGAGAAAATGACCATCGTGTTTTTTGAGATACCAAGGTGGTCGAGTTTATCAAGGATCTGGCCAACGCACCAGTCGAGCTGTACGATGGCATCTCCACGCGGGCCCATCGCTGTTTTACCAACAAAACGTGGGTGGGGAACTCGCGGAACATGGATGTCATGCGTGGAGAAGTAAAGGAAAAATCGGCTTTTTTGATGCTTGTCAATAAAATCGGTCGCCTTGCCGGTAATCACATCCGCCATGGTTTCATCGTCCCAAAGGGCTGATTTTCCACCCGTCATATAACCGATCCGGCTGATACCATTCACGATTGTCATGTCGTGACCGTGACTTGGCTTCGTTCTGAACAGTAGGTCAGGTCTTGATTTACCAGTCGGGCTATTGTCGATCGGCTTGCCGAAACTGATTGTGATCGGGTCGGAGGGATCAAGCCCTTTCACTTTTCCATTCTCAACATAAACACACGGTACGCGATCGCCGGTGGCTGGGATCAGGAAATGTTCCTCAAAACCTAATTCCTTTGGCCCTGGTGAGATCGGGCCGTTCCAGCTCATGCCGGGGCGTCCAAGTCCCAAATGCCATTTTCCGACATAACCGGTCTGATAATTTGCCGATTTGAGGATTGAGGCCAGTGTGGTTCGCCCCGGCTCGATAATTATCGAGGCATCCCCAGTTGCGACCCCTGTGCCTTTGCGTCGCCAAGCGTATTCACCTGTTAATAGGGCGTATCGCGATGGAGTGCATGTTGCGGATGCTGAGTGTCCGTCCGTGTGTTTCAGTCCTTCAGTTGCGAGTCGATCCAGATTCGGAGTACTCACGGACTTGGCTCCATAGCAACTCAGGTCGCCATAGCCGATATCGTCCGCGTAAATCAGAATGATATTAGGTAATTCAGCTGTTCCAGCATTTCTCTGGAATAATAAAAGTAAACCGATTGCGATTGACGAAAAAAGAGTTCGCTGCATGTTTCGATCTACCTTCGTTTGGGTTTTTTTCTCGAGTTCAGATATTTTATCCGACTGGCTGAATCAATCCAACTGCTCCGGTGACTTAATGATCACACATTCTCAATTCGAGATTCGTGCGATGGCATCTGGCCACCAAAATCTCCTTCGGGTTTGCCTGGCCAGTCAATTTCAGTGGGAGGAATATGATCCACTTTAGTGCGAAGTGTCAGGTACAGGGCTGCCGGAAATGCAAACGCAAATCCAATTGGCCAGCAAGAAGCCAAATGAGTAATGATGGAGAGGCATGTGATAAATGCACTGGATGAGATTTCAGGCATCATCCAGGGAGGGGGCAATACCTTGCTCCAACTGATATTTGCGGGATCAGTGACAAATCCTGTCATTGCAAATCCGGAATGTAACATGAAAATCAATGCCCAGCTCAGAAATTGTACAAGTGCATAACCAATCGCCTGTAATAAAAAACCGACCTTGAATGTAATTGCCCAACTCAGTGGAGCCTGAAAAAGATATGTTTGCGAACGGCTTAAGGCGTCGAACAGGTCTTCACCTTCAGCCATGGAAGCCGCCATCATCATGGGCCATCCGAAAATAAGACCGATTAGAGTTAAGACCAGTATGGAAGCAGGAATCAGAGCGATTGGTACAAATATCCATGCGAGTACAGGTCCAACAAAAGGCAGTTTTGTAAACGCACCTAACACAGTGATTGCAGTGAATAGCAAAATCATCACGATAATGGGCGTAATGATTGATCCCATAAGGGTCATCCGCTGCCTTATGGCATAGCGCAAGGCGGATCTGACTCCAGGGATTGGGGCATCAGCCATTCGTGTTAATGCAATCCGGCAAACTGCCGACCCGAAGAGCCCCCAGATGAGCAATGTGAAAAGAATTCCAATCAACGATTTTAAGGTGTCGTTCGTGCTGTCAGCCTCCAACAGATTAAAAAATGGGGCAGCCAGGCCGAGTGGGCCAACCCATGCCTTATCAAAAAACTCGTGGAGCTTTGCAGGTAACTGCTTTGTGATTTCAGCCGTCCATCGCTGGGCCACGACATGACGATGCAGGCCGATCGTTAAGCAAGCAATTTTATCTGCCGCAAGACCCATCGCAAGTAGGATCCAGACTCTAGCCAGCAAAGTGGCTCGGATGGCTCCAATAGTCAGCCCGATCGCCATCGAGATAGTGGCTCGATCTGATTTCAGTATCATATTTGGTGCTTTGCGATCGATCTGAGGTTGATGTGGTTTTTGCATTTTGGATAGCTAACGATATCACGGAACATGGCATTCCAGAAGTTGCAATGTCTCATTGCTGGACGGATGGATCAAAACCGAACCGGCCGCTGCAGGTAATAATACCGTGGTGCCGGCATGGGCTTCAAGGTCAGTGCCGTGAGGGTTGGAAATCAAGGCCTTGCCATTGGTTATGATCAGTATGGTGAACCGCGAATGATCGGCAAACCCAAGGGTGGCTGAAGAGTTTAACTTCCATCGGTCAATTCCGAAAAATTGGCAATAAGCGAGTTTTTCATGAATGTTGTCCGAGCTTTCAATGGGCGCACGCTCGGGCTCCATGGGGCTGACGGGGCCTCGCTCAAAGTCCGTGGCCTCAAGCGCTTCCGCAAGGTGAAGCTGTCGAGGGCTGCCGTCGGGGCCAACACGGCCCCAATCATCGACCCGAAATGTGGCGTCCGACATCTGCTGAATTTCTGCGATCATAATACCAGCGCCGATCGCATGCACAGTTCCTGATGGAATCATAATGCAATCGCCAGCGGATGGCTCAAAACTATGAATAAGTTCTGACACGGACTGCCGCTGCATGGCTAAATCCAAGGCTTCACGTGTCACATCAGACTTCAGCCCGGCATAGATTCGACTACCGGGCTCGGAGTGGAGTACGACCCAGGCTTCGTTTTTGCCGTTATCGTTTACAAGACGGCGAGCGAGGGCATCATTCGGGTGAACCTGGATGGAGAGATCTTGGTGGGCATCGAGAAACTTGATCAGCAAGGGAAACTGTGTGTAACGATCTGCAAGGTCTGTCCCTAAAAGCTCTTTGGGGTGTTGTGCCAAAAGCTCTGTGATGGACTTGCCTGCCCATTCAGATGGCTGGCAGACGACGGATTGGCCATTTGCGTGGTCTGCAATTTCCCAGCTTTCAGCATAATCGTCGCCGGGGCCGATGGATTTCCCCAGCAAAGTGGCTAAACGTGTGCCACCCCAAAGAATTCTTTTGAGGATTGGGTCGAAAATCAGAGGTGAGTCAAGAAGCGGATTCATAGGGGTTTCGTAGTCATCCGGAGGTGAGATCGCACGAAGCTTTGACGTATCCTAACACGATGGATCCGATCACGCCACGCCTGAATTTTTTTTGCGATGTTGACTGATGGTTCCGGATCATGAATAATTACGTATTCATACCGAAGCTCTAACGCATCTCCAGATTTCCACAATGCGTAGAGTTCAATCCTTTCAGCTCATAGCGTCGACTCATGAAGCCCACTGATAAGAGGTAACACGTATGTTGAATTTGTTGAATTCAGGGGTTCGATGTTCGATTTACAGCCTATTCATTTCTGGGCTGATTCTAAAAGCTGCTCTGGGAATGGAACCACAGTCGGTGACAGTTCCGAAAAAGGTCAGCGTGAGGATTTTTGAGCGACTGCCTGAAAAGTGGGATGAGGTGACTCCGAATCGTGGTGCTGACGAGATTTACGAGACTCCTCTGATGGGATTTGCCGGGATCCCCAAAAAATACAACTCTCAAGGTGCAATTATTGACAGGTCAGCACCTTTTCTGATGCTCTCAAAATTTGAAAGAGCTTATCCAAAAGGTGATTACGACTTGATTTTAAGGAGCAGGGCCAAGTCGATTCTGCGTATTGATGGCAAGAAAATTGCTGAAACAAAGTCGATCACCAATAATGCCGGTGGACACGAAGAATTCCCACCTTTGGCAATCCCTTCCGACAAGCGACTTAAAGCACCTGAAACGAATTCGCAGGAGCGTTTGATACGCTGGACGAGCGATGGGAATCGCCATGAATTTGAGCTGGCTTCAGTGATTGGCGATAAGAAAACGCGTCCTGAGACTGGTGAGTTAGCGGTTTATTTGATTCCGAAATCAATAAATCTCAGTGATACGATGCCTGTGATGGTAGGGCCTGAAGGTGCTCCTGCGGTGGTGATGACAGATTCAGGGTGGAATAAGTTTCGGGTCAATCACGAAGATCAGTTGACGGCAATTGAAACGCAGAAACGCCAAATCGCGTATCGTTCAGAGGATGCATACTGGCAGAACCGGCATGCGATGGCAAGGAAATTGGTTGGTGAATCGCTGAAAGATTTTGCAAATCTGACACCTGCGAAACTTGATCGGCTGATTCAGGGAGCGTTTCCGAGTCGAAAGTTGGCCCCTTTGGCGGACGATTCGAGCTTTGTGCGAAGGGTTTATCTTGACGTGGTTGGGCAGGTCCCAAGCCCGCAAGAGCAGTTGTTGTTTTTCAACGACCCTGCCTCTGATCGCCGCAGGAAATTGATTTCCAGATTATTGGATGATCCACGACGCGCAGACGCCTGGATGGGCTATTGGCAAGACCTTCTGGCTGAAAACCCCGGTATTTTAAAGCCGACATTAAATAACACAGGTCCATTCCGATATTTCTTGCGGGAAGCCATCGGTGATAATTTACCGATGGATCGGATGGTGACCCAACTTATTCGGATGGAGGGCAGCGTTTTGGGTGGATCAGCGGCCGGTTTTTCGATGGCCAGCCAGAACGATTCGCCGATGGCCGCCAAGGCTCACATTATTGCAAAAGCCTTTCTGGCGAGTGAGTTGAAGTGTGCTCGATGTCACGATGCGCCGAAGCATCCTTACGATCAGTCGGACCTTTTTGAATTGGCTGCAATGCTTGCAGGCAAGCCTGTGGATGTCCCGAAATCAAGTTCTGTGGTGATCGCTCCTGGTGCTCGTGTGCCAGCCATTTCGATCAGCCTTGAGCCTGGCGACAAAATTTTGCCACGCTGGAGCCTTTCAGAAATCAGTTCGGAAGAGCTTCCTGCCAACGTTCTGCCACCCAATCCATCGACCCGTGAGAGGATGGCGAGTCTGCTGACTTGGGCGGGAAATCGGAGGTTTGCCAAGGTGATGGTCAATCGAGTCTGGGCCGTGCGCACAGGCCGTCCATTTGTGGACCCGATTGATGATTGGGATGTG
Source organism: Candidatus Kuenenia stuttgartensis (assembly GCA_945874095.1). Lineage (GTDB taxonomy): Bacteria > Planctomycetota > Planctomycetia > Isosphaerales > Isosphaeraceae > QWQI01. The sequence continues at coordinate 7,058 of CAMCFM010000034.1, read as the reverse complement.
AAGACTCAGATCCGCTTTCCCGAAGCGTTGGAGGCTTTGGCGGCTGATTTCATGAGAAATGGCTATGACTTGAAGCGGCTCGACCAGTTGATTCTCAACAGTCATTATTATCAGGCGTTGGTCGTTCCAGACGATTCGCAGGATTCGTTACTGGGGCCGGCCCGACGTCGAATTTCAGCCGAGCAACTCATAGACAGTCTGTTTGCGATCGCTGGTAAGACATTTGACTGTGAGGAGTTGTGCCTTGATCCTGAAGGCCGGCGGCCCGCATCAGAATTTATCAATCTGGGGCATCCACGATACGCCTGGGAGATGATTTCGCCTTCCAACGAACGTGACCGTCCAGCTTTAGGGTTGCCAGCAGCCACTCAGATCACGGATTTGATGCAAGCCTTTGGGTGGCGATCAAGCCGTCAGGATCCTTTGACAATTCGCGAAGAGGCTGTCACACCTTTGCAGCCGGGGCTTTTGGCAACAGGATTGGTCCATACGAGAATCGCTCGGCTATCGGATCAAAGTCGATTTACCGAGATTGCATTATCATCGAAATCTGTTGAAGAACTGGCCGATTTGACGATCAGGCGAGTCTTAAGCCGCTCTGCAACGGCTCAGGAAATAGTAGAAGCAAAAGATCTATTCTCAGCCGAATTTAATGACAGAATTCCGGAGCAATCGAAGCTGGTGGAATTGACTCCTCGCAGCCACAGGCATCGCGTGAGCTGGTCGAATCATTTGCGGCCATTGGCGACTGAAATTCAAATTGAAGCGGAAGCTGCTGTACGAGCTGGCGACCCGCCTACAGCGTTGCTTACGAACCGCTTTCGAGAGGCTTACGAGGACTGGGTCTGGGCTTTGCTCAACTGCCCCGATTTCCTCTTTCTTCCATGATTTTCAACGAAAGAACAGAGCCATGAGTGATTCAAATGATCAGTTTTCAATAAATCGTCGTGAGATATTCAAAGCAGGTCTGGCTGGTGCTCTCACAAGCAGCGGCAGCCTGCTGGCGGGTACATCAAATCAGGAGATTTTTGGTAAAGCCAAATCCTGCATTTTTTTATGGCTTGGAGGTGGTGCATCACAAATTGACACGTTTGATCCGAAGCGGGTGGGTGATTTAAAAAAGCAGCCGGGTTCAGCGTATAAGTCGATTGAAACAGCTCTAACGGGCATTCAGCTATGCGAATATCTTCCACGTACGGCCCGATTGATGGAACGCTGTGTGCTGATTCGGACTTTGAATCACCGCGTGATTGACGAACACGGAATTGCAACGAATATTGTTCACACAGGTCACCCGACAAGTGAAACGGTGGTTTATCCTTCGATTGGATCGATCGTCGCTCATCAGTTGGGAGCGGGTTCTGATCATGTTCCAGCTTATGTATTGATCGGATATCCCAATAATAGCCGAGGGCCAGGTTTTCTCGGTTCCAGAGCGGGTTATGTTTACTTGACAGACACCAAGGCTGGGCCGGCCGGACTGAGTACGCCCATGGGTTTGCATGCGGATCGCAAACAACGCCGGGATATGCTTTTAAATCGAATGCAGACCACGGGACTAGCGGGCCAGAAGGGTGAAACCGCGCTGGCGGATTATGTGACGGTGGCTCGTGAATCGCAACGGCTTGCAGGTGAAGATTTTGGTAAGATATTTCATTTAGAGACGGAGTCGGTTGCATTAAGAGCATCGTATGGAGGCGAATTTGGTCAGAGGTGTTTGCTTGCAAGGAGGTTGGTGGAATCGGGAGTCAGGTTTGTCGAGGTTTCGCACAACCTGAACTTTATTAATGGAACTGGCTGGGATACGCATAATGATGGACAACTCAGGCAGCATGTGTTGATACAAGAGCTGGATAATGCCATCGCCGGGTTGATCGAAGACCTTGAGCGTCGAGGTCAATTGGATTCAACTCTGATCGCGCTTGGTACCGAGTTTGGGCGACCTGCCGAGTTTGATTCAGGTGGGGGCAGGGGCCATCAATCCACTGCATTCAGCGTGATTATGGCGGGGGGTGGATTGAGGACAGGTCAAGTGGTTGGTAGGACAGATGAATTATCGAAGAAGATTTTGGAAGAGCCTGTGAGTGTTCCCGATTATCATTCGACAATTCTGGCTGCGATGGGAATTTCGAGCAGGATTGAATTGAAAGCCGGGGATCGACCTGTGCCCATCACAGAGGGTGGTCAGGCCATACGCAAGCTGTTCATTTGAAATTGTAACCAACTCATAGAATACGACTTGAAATTCTGGCTCATGCAGTTTTTGTCAGATTGTCGTGGGTTTGGGCGGTTCCAGGAATTTGTCAGATCCATGTTCTGATTGGAAGAAGCCTTATGGGGATGCTTGACCTGAAGCTCAGTCTAAGCTTATGATAACTTACGGATTCAGAGCGACTTTTCCAAGGCAATCGCCTGCGAACATATCTGCTGAGTCTTCCACAATCTTCGTCTTGATACTGTCGCTACCCCAAAAAATCAGGCGAATGCTTCTAGAAGTATACCTGATAAAGTCTGCCAAGGATTCTCACCTATGCTGCGCTGGTTTTTAATCGCGATTTTGGCTGCGGGGATCACGATGGCCATTATCATTGCGCCTCAAATGTTGTCCAAGCCTGCGAACAAGGCGACGGACGACCTGAAATTTCCAACCAAGACAGCAGAGCAGAATGGGCCTTCGCCCGTTGCGACAGTCGACCACGAGCCGCTCCACGCATTTGAGCCGATGCCTCAGAATGCCGAGGGCAAGCACGTCTGGAAAATTTCCAATACCGGCAAGTCCGACATGGAGCTGACCAAGGGGCCTTCGACATGTTCTTGCACGATTGCGAACTTCAAAAATGATGAGTCGAAACTGGTCCTCAAGCCAGGCGAGTCGACCGAGATCGAGTTGAAGTGGGAGACTCGTCAAAACAACGGAGAGTTCAAAAAATCTGCCAGTGTTCTGACAAATGACCCGCTCAAGCCGTCTGTGGAGTTCGTCGTTCAGGGGATTGTCAGGCCCGCCGTGATGGTTCAGCCTCAGGATCGGGTTTTGAACTTCTCGAATGCATCGAATGATAAACCCAATGAAGCGATTGTCGCCGTTTATTCGTCGGATAAAGCCGACATGAAAATCGTGAGCGTGACCAATTCTAAACCAGCCTTTATCGAGACGAAAATCAGTCCACTCGCAACTCCTGAGAAAACTCAGTTGTCGCAGAAGGAAAACGTCTACGGTTATAAGATTACGGTGCAGATAAAGCCGGGGATGCCGGTCGGGCTTTTCAGTGAAGAGCTGAGTGTCAAGACGGATCACCCACGGCAGGAAGAAATCAAGTTTATTCTGACTGGTAAGATGACAGGCCCGATCTCCTGTTTCCCTGAAGTCTTGCGTCTGAGTCAGGTCTCGGCGGAGAAAGGTGGAGTTCTTCAAGCCACTTTGATTGTACGAGACAAGAAGGCCGTAAAATTTGAGGTTGCCGAGGAACCAAAACCTGTTAAGGTAACGATTGTTCCGGCTGACGATGCGAAGGGTGGAGAGTCAAGCGGTCGATATCGACTGACGTTGACAATCCCTCCGGGTTCGAAGCCAGGAGCATTGGAAGGGATTGTCGTCTTAAAAACCGATCATCCTTTGGCCAAAGAGGTTAAGATTCCAGTGACGGCTGTGATTCTGGGTACCAAGTGATCGAGTCGATTCGGCTGTGCCCGTTTTGACCACCCCAGAGTCGCTCTCATTTTGTGAGGATGCGCCGACAAGCTAAGGGAAGGCCATGCCACTTCGCCCGCAAGGATTGCCAGCAGTCATTTTCTGTTGGGTGAGTTTGATCATGATTGGTTGCGGTCAAGGTGACTCCAAAAAGTCACCTTCCACAGTGCAACCTGTGAGCGACTCTGAATCAACAGCCAAAGTCAAAGCCGGTGAGCCTGCACCAGATGACGGCTCTTCAAAGCTGATGGCCGATTGGCCGACTCCTGTCGCAGCTTTGCTAATCTCAGGTGAGCAGAATGGTTATTTAGAGCCATGCGGTTGCACCTCGGGGCAACTCGGTGGCCTGAAGCGGCGTCATGAACTTTGCGAACGCCTGAAAAGTCAAGGATGGAATCTTGTTCCAGTGGATTTGGGCGGACTGATCAAGGATCCAGGTGCGTCGCTGGGTGGGATAGAGCAGACCAAGATCAAGTTCACCGTTGCTCTTCGAGCTCTAAAAACGATGAACTATCAAGCGGTTGCGCTTGCAGCATCCGACTTAAAACTCGGCACATTGGAAGTTCTGGGGCAGTACCTGAACTTGGGTGATACGCCTAAAATCGTTTCAGCGAACGTGAAACCGACTGCGGGTTTTGAGCAGACCATCGTGCCACTCTTCATTGCTCAGGCGGGTTCCAAAAAGATTGGAATCACTTCGGTGATCGATCCTGGGTCGCTTGATAAACTCAATGACCCTACTTTGAAAGACTTGCTAACCGTTTTGCCGGCAAAAGAAGCATTGGCCCCGATTGCGGCTGAGCTTGAAGCAAAATCAGATTGGCAAGTCCTGCTTGTACAAGGGCCGGCTGAACTGGCTAAGTCCATGGCAGCTGCTTACCCATCGTTTGACGTGGTGGTGGCCTCCAGTGTTTATGAAGATCCAACCGCTGAGGCAGATAAAGTCAATGACGGCAAGACTTTGATTGTCAATGTGGGCAAGAAGGGGAAATACAACGGCTTGATCGGCTTTTTCCCTGACTCGGATCAACCCATACGGTATCAGCGAATCACTTTGGGTAGTCGATATGACAGGCCTGGTGCTGGCGAGCCGATTAGAAAGCTGATTGACGAAGATTTTCAGTCGGAGCTCAAGGCTGCGAAAGTGGTCGAGAATTTCCCGCGCCGATCGCACCTTTCAGCCACTCCAGGAGCATCATTTGTTGGGGCTGGTGCATGCAAGAACTGCCATCCAGCGACCTATGCCAAATGGATGACTTCGAAGCATTCGCATGCATATGATGCGCTTTTGAATCCGAAGCGGAACCGGGAATTTGATGCGGAGTGCATCAGTTGTCACACCACCGGTTTTGAATATGAATCAGGCTGGGTTTCGGCTGAGAAAACGCCTTATTTGAAAGGCAATCAGTGCGAGAATTGTCATGGGCCAGCTTCGCTGCATGCGGGTGATCCAGACAACCCCAAGTTCAAGAAGGCCATGGCATTGACATCTGAACTAGCTGATAAAAATATGCTTTGCATCAGGTGTCACGACTCGGATAATTCGCCCAAGTTCAGCTTTGCCACTTTCTGGCCGCAGATCATGCACAAGAAGCTGGATACTTACGATAAGCCAGGCTCACACAAAGGCTTGAACGCAGACGAAATTGCTCGTTTGCAGAAAGCATTGCTGGCGGATCAACAGCCAAAAGACACCGGCCTGAAAAAGGCCAACTATTGAGCCGACCTGTAGAAAAAGGGACTGTTCACGTGAGTCAAACCACCAGTCGGTTCGGTCGACTTGTTGAAAAATATCGTGCTGACCATCAGCACCCGGTGAATCATTTCCTTCACGTCTTTGTCGGCTGGCCAATGGTGGCCGCCGGCTTGTTCCTGCTGCCTTTCGAACCGCTCTATTCTGTTGGGCTTGTCTTGGGTGCATATGCCTTTATGTTCACAGGGCATTTTCTTTTTGAGAAGAATACGCCCACGATTCTGAAGAATCCCAGCACGCCTTTTGTCATCGCCTGGGCGGTGATCAAGGGGATCTTTTCAGGGTCGATCAAGCAGGTTGTCGGGTCTGATAAGTCCAATCAGGTCTGAGAAATGGCTTGACCGCCGACGGCTCGCACCCTAGCATGACGCTTGTGCCCGATCTTGGGCTCGACCCATTCTCCCTTTCGAACTGAACTGAAGATGCCCGACCCAAACCCTGTCAGCACGATTAAGTACGAAGATTTTGGCAAGATCGACCTGCGAGTCGCCAAGATACTTGAAGCCCGTCCGCACCCGAACGCCGACAAGCTCATGCTTTTGCAAGTCGACCTGGGCGATGTTCAAAAGCAGATTGTGGCCGGTATCCGTGCTCATTACACGCCTGAACAGCTTGTGGGCCGGCGGATTATTATCGTAAACAATCTTGAGCCTGCCATGTTGCGTGGTGAAACCTCGAACGGCATGTTGCTTGCAGCTACGTCGGGCGAGAAAGTGGTTCTGCTTCAGCCTGACGATCCGGAAGCTCTGCCAGGCAGTCGGGTGAAATAATATTTCTCCGTCTTCGATTTTCAAGAATTTCAGCAACTGGGGGCGTGAACAAAATGGCGTTTAGCACGATCAACTATTTCAGCAAATCTCTGAAAAAGGCTTCGAGCTTTAATATCGTCTTCCCAGACGATGCGGCCATCCCACGCCCTTGGTCTGTATTCTATTTGCTGCACGGGCTTTCCGACGATCATACGATCTGGATGCGCCGGACCTCGATTGAACGTTACGTGGCGGGATTTCCACTTGTGGTTGTCATGCCCGATGGTGGTCGTGGCTGGTATGCAAATGCTCAGGCAGGCGATGCTTACGAAGATGATCTAGTCAACGATGTGGTTGGTTTGGTCGACCGCACTTTTCCCGTTCGGGCCGAGCGTTCCGGTCGGGCCATTGGTGGACTTTCCATGGGTGGTTATGGGGCTGTGAAAGTCGGCCTTAAGCATCCGGAGATTTTTGGCAGCATCAACTCGCATTCAGGTGCACTTGGGATGCTTCATAACATAGATGAAGCCAAGAAGTTAAGTCCAGAATTCGAAAGGATTTTCGGGGCTTCTCCTAAAGATGGTCCAGAAGACCCATTCGCGATTGTGACTAAGATGGATCACGGCAAAATTCCACCCATGCTGATCGACTGCGGCACAGAAGACTTTCTGCTGGCCCAGAATCGTGGGTTCCATGAACACCTGGAAAAGCTCCATATTGCACACGAATATAAGGAGTTTTCCGGCGGCCATAACTGGGAATACTGGGACCTGCATGTGCGTGAAGCCATCGCTTTTCATGTGAAAAATCTGGGCATCAAAAAGTCCTGAACCGGTTTTAGTGCTGGTGAACGCAGAAAGTCGGCAAT
>CAMCFM010000033.1 GCA_945874095.1 Candidatus Kuenenia stuttgartensis | reverse complement strand
TGCTGGTGGATCAAACCAAGTGGTCGATTCTGGACGCTGGCGACATTGGCATTGATCAGGTGAACTGGCTCATGGGAACTCGCATTTTATTCGTCTGTACAGGCAACACCTGTCGAAGCCCAATGGCCGAAGCCCTCTGCAAGCAGTTCCTGGCCGAAAGCCTTGACTGCAAGCCTGAGGAGCTTGGGGCCAAAGGCTTTGAAGTAAGATCGGCAGGCGTATCGGCAGGCCACCGCCAGCCAGCCTCGCGTGAATCGGTCAGCGCCTTGGGCGACAACGGCTATCTGCTGGAAAATCACGCCAGCCAGATGGTCTCTGAAGAGCTCCTGGCGGCAGCCGACCTGATCTATGCCATGACAAGGTCTCACAGGGACCTGCTTTTGATGGACTTCCCCGACCTTGCAGACCGCGTCGAGTTACTCGACCCCGACGATTACGACGTCCCCGACCCTTACGGCCAAAGCCTTTCCGTCTATCAAATGACCGCCGACGCGATCCGCGAAGCCCTCGAATTAAGGGCCAAAACCTGGAAATTCCTATCGTAGGGTGGGGTGAAGCCCACCTTTCGCAAATCCATGGGGAATGTCTGCACCATAAATCTTGGATTGCATTCGACACATATGACCGGATAAATCCACGTCATCCCTTCGCGCCACGAAGGGTGGGGTGAAGCCCACCTTTCGCAAATCCATGGGGAATGTCTCCAGAATGAATCATGGATTGCATTCCACTCAAAATCCAACAACTCAATTCAACTGACGAATGATCGGATAAATCCATGTCAGCCATCCTGATATATAACCCCTAATCACGCTCAGAAGCGGATTTCCGTATGCCCGATCCCCTGACCGGTCGAGTTTTCGCCCATCCAATCACTACGCATGTAAAGCATTACATACAAACAATTTGAATCATTCTAAAAATAAATCCAAAGCTTGCCATGTCAGGGCACATGACTTACATAACATGTTGTCTCTTCTCGGATTACGAATCACCATTGGGCTCCGCCCCAAATCTCAGAATAAAACTCCAGATTTCAGAATGAGCGGGTTTAGATTCGAACCCGGAAACCGTGGTCTAGCGGCCATTATCTAGCCGATCTTGGCGCTAGCCCCGGTTGGTTGGTATCAAAGACGGGATGTTATTTCCAGCCCGATCTTTACGGTCAATTCTTTTTAGTCAGGACACGCAGGCTCAGAATGATATAGACCAGGCTGATCATAACGGCTGTATAGCCTGAATGCTGGTGGGCTTTGATCAGGTTGACGCGTCCGGAGAGGATCAGTTGACCCAGCACCAGTTGGCCGAGAATCAACAGGCCGGCGATCAGGCCGAGGATGACTACGAATGTGCGTCCGGAATTCATGGCAGGTATTTCCTATGATATTGTGACGATTGGAATCAGTTCTTAGCTCAGATCTTACCCATCGGTAGGCCCTGAACGATAGAATATGATTATAACCACTCTATGGGTGCTGTGCCGTAACGTCCGAATTCTCCTCTTCATCAAAAAGCTGCTGAACCAATGGCTCTGGAACGACTTGCAGAGAATCTGAACTCGGTCCGTGAACGGATTAACAAGGCCGCCGTCATGGCTGGTCGTGATCCGGGCGAAGTCACCTTGGTGGCCGTCACCAAACGGACTCCTCCAGAATGGGCCCGCGAACTGTTCGCCTTGAATCAGCTCGAAATGGGTGAGAATTACCCCCAGGAACTCTGGACAAAAGCCGATACCCTGCAAGATCTTCCAGAGATTCGCTGGCACATGATTGGCCATATTCAGACCAACAAGCTCAAGCGGATTCTGCCCGTAGTGCGGATGATCCATGCGGTGGACAGTCTGAAACTACTGGCGGCCGTGGCCGATCTTTTGCCCCTGGCTCCTCACCTGACTCAGATCTGCCTGCAAGTGAATTTGTCTGAGGAAGAGAGCAAGCATGGATGGTCGGCGGATTCGATTCGTGCTGAGGCTGACCAGATTGCCCGGTTGATCGAGGCTCAAAAGATTCCTGTCACAGGCCTTATGACCATCGCCGGGTGGGGAACGGATGGAGCCACAGCTCGCCCTACATTCATCAAGCTCCGACTACTTTCTGAGGAGCTTAAAGCACGGACTGGTCTGCCCTTGCGAGACCTTTCCATGGGTATGTCGGGCGACTTCGAGGCCGCGATTGCCGAAGGGGCCACGCATGTGCGGGTCGGTTCGTCATTGTTTGAAGGGCTTGGGGAGGCAGAGGCATGACGGTTGAGATTCGGGCCACAGCCGAAGGCGCGAGTCTGGCCGTGCGTGCCCAGCCGGGTGCGAAGAAGAATAAAATTACTGGAGAGCACGACGGGGCCTTGAAAGTGGCTGTCACAACTCCGCCTGAGGATGGGCGGGCGAACGAGGCTCTGGCGAAATTTCTGGCCAAGATATTTGGCTGTAAATCGAGTCAGGTGGAAATCTTGCAAGGCAAGACCGATCGCCGCAAGGTCTTTCAGTTTGCCGGCATGAATCCAGACGATTTACAGGCAGCCGTGGCAACGATCTTGGCTGAGACTGATTCCTAATTCACGGTCAAGTTCGTTAGAATACGCCTAATATCTCCATTGTCGCTTCAGCCCAGTCGAGCCTCGCCCATGTCTGCCGCAACCGATCGTCTTGAAATCCTGCCCTACACCAGCCCGAATCTTCGCTCCAGAGTGCGGGTTCCAGGCTCGAAAAGCCTGACCAATCGTGCCTTGATCATTGCCGCTCTGGCAGAGGGTAAGACGCAGTTGTCAGGTGCGCTGGACAGTCAGGATACGCAGGTTCTGATCCGCGCCCTGAACGCCGTGGGTATTCCCACACATCATAACCCAGAAGCGTTTACGATCGACGTGGTGGGTCAGGCTGGTTCGATTCCTGTGGCCTCGGCGAATCTGGATCTAGCCAATTCCGGAACAAGCCTCCGATTCCTGACAGCCATGCTCGCGCTCGGGCATGGCAAGTACTTGCTGGACGGCTCCCCACGGATGCGTCAAAGGCCGATCGCTGATCTGCTGGCGGCTCTAAACCGTCTTGGAGCCATTGCCCGCAGTGAAACCAATAACGGCTGCCCGCCTGTCTCGCTTGATGCTGATGGGCTTCAAGGCGGCTTTGTAGGCGTTCGTGGAGACGTTTCCAGCCAGTTCCTCTCTGGCTTGCTGATGGCTCTGCCGTATGCTGGAAATCCATCAGAAATTGAAGTGGACGGGAACCTCGTCAGCGTCCCATATGTGACCATGACCATTGAGGTGATGCGGGCGTTTGGAGTGAAGGTGGACAACCGCAAGAACAAGCGCTTTATCATCAAGCCAGGTCAGTATTTCGGTCGTGATTATGCGATTGAGCCAGATGCCTCGGCAGCCTCATATTTCTTCGCCCTGGCGGCCATCATGGGCGGAACGGTGACAGTGGAAGGGTTGGGCAATAGAAGCCTTCAGGGCGATGTCGACTTTGTGCAGGTGCTGGCCCATATGGGCTGTCTGGTGGAATCAGGCGTGGATAAGATCACAGTCACCGGCGGTCAGTTGAAGGGCCTTGATATTGACATGAATGCCATCAGCGACACCGTTATGACGCTTGCCGTGGTGGCCTTGTTCGCTCAGGGAGCCACACGCATTCGTAACGTGGCCCATATTCGCCACAAAGAGACGGACCGCATTGCCGCTGTGGCCACAGAGTTACGTAAGTTCGGAGCCGAGGTGATCGAGCATTACGATGGCCTGACCATCGTTCCTCCAGCCAATGGCCAGTTCAAGGCCGCCGAGGTGGCCACTTACGACGATCACCGCATCGCCATGTCGTTTGCTCTGGCAGGACTTAAGGTGCCTGGGACCGTGATTCTGGACCCCGGCTGCGTGGGCAAGACCTATCCAGGTTATTGGAAGGATTTGGATCAAGCTCTTGGGCGTTGATTGTTGGATGGTGATCAGGCCTGACGGAACGTCCACATTTCATCCATGCGTCAGCTCAAATTCCACGACCAGTGGGAGATGATCCGAAGCCTGTCGGGAAATTGCGGAACGCACCACATGGGCGTGGATGTGGCGTATTCCATGATGGCTGAAGACTTTGTCGAGCGATGCGACCGGGAACCAGGCGGGGAACGATCGGCAATGCGCAATCGGCAGACTGGCCTGGCGGAATCCACTGTGGGCTAAAGTTTTATTCAGTAAACGATTGCCCCAGTCGTTGGTGTCGCCGGCCAGAATCATCGGCAGTTCGGCCCAGATCGGTTCGCGGCAATGGTTGAGAAATCGCAGAGCCTGACGCACCTGTTCGGCATGTGTCAGACCGAGATGCCAGTTGGCCAGCACCATTTGTCCATATGGAGTCTGAATTTTAGCGAGCTGCAAGCCACGTGGCTTGCGATTCCCAATGCGTAATGAATGCTGCTGCGAATATTCCAGAGGCCATTTCGAGAGAATTAAATTTCCGTATCCGCCGGATCGTCCCACGGGAACGTTCATTTGATAGAGCGAGTGATATCCAAAGTGGTTGGCCAGTATGGAGGGCTGGTCGTGCAGGCTGGATCGCCGCACGTGCGAATCAACCTCCTGAAGGCAAATCAAATCCGGCTTCACACTGTCAATCACAGCCATGGTCCGGGTCAGGTCATACCGGCGGTCGCGCCCTCCAATGCCTTTATGAATATTATAGGTCAGGAGCTTGATCGTTTTCGTTGTCATTATGATCTGTCGTTGTTCATTGTTTCATTTGATTCGAGAACTTTCAGCGATTTCAATTCGACATGGATCGTACCCGATGCCGCCTTGCGCGTTCCCTGAAGAATTCTCCAGTGGTGCCACATAATGTAAGTCAGGCCTAGTCCGACAACATTTGGGCCAGGTATGACCGTTAATAATAATGAGGGAATCATCACGACTCCTGCCAGAACCATGCGCCGGAAATGCCTTGACTGGCGATCGGCCCAATAATCATTGAGCCTTTTTTGAACCAGTTCCAGATCCGGTTGATCTTCTGGAAATGTAATTTCCAGAAGCGTGGATTTATGAAGCCTTCGGAGCATCCGGGTTTCATCATGATGAGCCCCGATCTTGCGGTCGATCCAGTCCTTGATTTTATAAAAAAATCCTGAGCCAGAACCATGCTCTTCCAGATCATCAGCGAGAGGATCTTCGAGATCTTCAATTTTTGACCACTCGATACGCACGTTGCCCGGTGTCTCTTCACGAAACCGGGCCGCGACGCGCAGTGGTGGAACTTCTTTGGGAGGTTTCATTTGGCTCAGAGTAGTGGGGTAAAGAGGCGGGCAATTCCGTCACGAATTTCCATCCATCGAGGACGATCCGCAGGCGTGTGATGATTCCAGAGTTTGGCAACCTCCACGCGGTTGTTCCAATATTGTTCGATCTTAAGAGCCAATTGTTCACTGTGGCATTCGAGATTAAATTCGAAATTGAGGCGAAGGCTGCGCGGATCCCAGTTCGAAGAACCGACCATCGACCAGCACCCGTCCACCACCATCAGTTTCGCATGGTTGAATTCGCCGGTATCCGCCCAAACCGTACAGCCCAACTCCTTGACTTTCCTCAGGTAATCACCAGACGACCATTGGACAAGCATGCTATTGGTCGGGTCGGGCACAAGGATCTCGATTTTTACGCCTCTCAGAACGGCCACCCCAATGGCTGAGACGATATCCGATGGTGGCAGAAAATACGGGGTGATGATTTTGATACTGTGTTTGGCGGTTGCCAGTGCAGAGAGGATAAAGCTGTGAGTCAGTCTCTGGCTCAGGTCGGGGCCGTCCGCAATGCCTCTGGCATACATCTGGCCGTTGTCTTCAGGGGCCACTTGCCAGATCTCACCATCGAGCTTTTCACCGGTCGTAAACCCCCAGTCTTCTTCAAAGGCGGTCATGAGATCTGCAATCACAGGCCCACGGACCACGAAATGGGCGTCCGTTTTTGGAGTCATTCCGGCGGGTCGGTGTTCTGGCCAGAAAGCGACGTCGACATTCATTCCACCAGTGAAACCGAGGTGGCCGTCTACGATCAGGAGTTTTCGGTGATTTCGCAGATTTGCGAACCTGAGGAACGGCAAACCCAGGGTGGGCATGAAACGACGTACAGGCAGGCCGCGATTTGTCAGGATTCGATAAACACTTCGTCCACCATGACTTGAGCCCATGGCGTCGATCAATACGCGCACCTGCACTCCACGATTTTGGGCCCGTTCGAGGGCGTCTGCAAAAAACTGGCCTGCGATGTCGTCCTTGAAAATATAGCTGGCCATGGCGATGGAATGGGTGGCCGATTCAATCGCTTCAAGCATCGCGGGATAGGCTTCGGAGCCACCTGAGAGAAGTTGGATGTCGTCGCCAGAGTGGAGTTTGTTGCCCAGAATGCTGTCTCCCATTTTCTTGAGAGTGTGCATGTGTGGTGGTATGGCCAATGTGCGATGCGAATGGATGCCGGTCTGGGCTGGTTTTGGACGTCTGCGTCTGGTCTTTGAGAGGATGGCTGCGCCGATGGCTTTTTTATCGCGACTGATCAGGTTTACCCCGACCATCAGGTAGATGAGGCATCCAATCAGTGGATAGCCGAGCCAGAAAAGGCCAAGCCAGCCGATGGCCGATCGGTTGTCTCCACGTCGTAAAAGCACATGGATCGAAGCCACGACGGCCGCGCAGAAGCTGAACACAGCGATAACTTTAACAATCAGTAAGTTGGAGTCAGAAAGAAAAACTTGCATGGAATTCTGTGTCGATTCGTAGTTTTATCAACTTGTTTTGATGGGTTTCATGGACAATTTCGGGAAATTGGAGGCCGGAGCAGTGATCGATTCGTCACGTTTATCAATTCTATCCGACTTGCCAACCGAGGGAATGGGATTTAAGATATGGAAAGTTGAACAAGATCCAAAATGGACTGGATCAATCGTTCAGTCCACCCGCCTTGAATGCCTTTACTCTATCCAGTATTTCGCACGTGAAGCGCTCTGTCAGTGTGACGGAATGCCGAAGTTTGCGAAATTTCAGCGAACTTGGAGAGCCCCAGCCATGTCATGCCCAGGTGCCGGCGGAAGCCATCGTCGCGATTTTCTGAAAACCACCACCGCTGCCGGAGCAGGCGCAGGCTTGATTTCAAGCCAGCAGGCCAGCGCCTTTTGGCAGGATAAACCAGGTCAGGGCGACGATGCTGTCCCCTTGGCCACCCTTGGCCGTACCGGTCAGAAGGTCAGCAAGCTCGGTATGGGAACAAGCTGGGCCCTGAGCCCGAGCTTTGTTCAAGCCGCTCTGTTTGCAGGCGTGCGTTATATCGACACCTCCGAATCCTACGAAAACACGAACAGCGAAAAAGTTCTGGGCCAGGTTTTGGAACGCACCAAAATGCGTGACAAAGTTTATCTGGTCTCGAAGAATTCCAAAGGCAAAGTCGCCGGCGCCGATGCTCCTAAAGTTTACCGCGAGCGTCTCGACGAAAGTCTTGGCCGCCTGAAGACCGATTATGTCGATGCCTATTACATCCACGGTGTGGGTGGCCCCAAAGAGTTGGCCCACCTGAGCGACCCGGGTGTGAAGAAGGCATTTGAAGACCTCAAAAAAGCCGGGAAGATCAAGTTCGCTGGTCTTTCATGCCACGATGCCCTGCTGGTTGAGATCATCAACGCAGCGGTCGATTGCGGCTGGATTGACCAGATCATGCTGAAGTACAACTTCCGCGACAAGATCGACACCGATGGCCTGCAAAAGGCGATGGATCGTGCCCATAAGGCCAACATCGGCCTTGTGGCCATGAAGACTCAGGGCGGAGCTGAGGCGAGCTATCCTGATCGTCACGCTGAGTTTGTGCAGAAGGGTTTCAAGAAGGAAGTGGCTGCCATCAAGACCGTTTGGGCCGACCCACGGATCCAGGTGGTGGTGAGCGAAATGACCACATTCAGCGACCTTCGCGAAAACGTGGCCGCCAGCAAGGCTCCGCTCACAGCCATGGAAACCAAGCTCCTGGAACAATATCGCACCCAGACCGCCAACATGTATTGCCATGGTTGCGGCAGCTTGTGCGAGACGGCTTCGAAGGGCGTGAAGGTTTCTGAAGTCCTGCGTTTCATGCGCTACTATGAATCCTATGGGAAGCGTCAAAACGCTCGTGCCCTGTATCAGGCCCTGCCCCCGGAAGCCCGGATGATGGCAGAACTGGAAGTGGACAAACTGGACGCCTCATGTCCTCACGGTCTCCCAGTGAGCGACCTTCTGAAGAAGGCCGACCGGATGCTCTCCTGATCGTTCTTCACGGATAGAACCATTAGCCGCTTCCAAAACATATGGGAGCGGCTTTTTTATTGGCATAAAACCCAACCAAAGTAGTGTGGGGTGAAGCCCGCCCTTTCAAGGTTTTTGATTTATGATATAAAAATACGATCAAGGATGTTGTGTTGATTCTCAGGAGACGGCAAGGGTGTTGCCTAGAGCGATTTTCGATCGGTTTGTTGAACGTTGCCCGGTTGTCGTGTGGTCGAACCTTTAGAGAATATTTTTCACATCAATTCGGTTGTACAAGAATAACTTGCTAAGAACCAACTCTGAAAAAACCACACGAAATTCCGGTGAGGTTATAAACCCTTGCTGATCGAGCCACATTATTCTTTTGAAAAATCGCAAACTTTTAAGAATACAATTGACAAGGTGATGAATTCAACCTTATGATTATTTTATCAAGTATGTTCTTCTAAGAAACAGGTGTCGCGTGATTCGTCTTGGAATTCAGGTCTTCACTTTCGTATTTATTGTTACAGGAGTTATCCTGTTAGGATTAAGCCAACGTGATAATTACACTCAACATCCTGGTGTCACGAAACCCAACAACACTGAAGTGATCGATTTGGGCGTCATACATGCATTTCGAACTCCGCAAATAGTTAGAATTATCCCAGTTGGAAACTACGGTACCGAGCCAATTCGAATCAAGGGTTCAGCAGTATCATGTGGATGTACGATTGCTTCGATCAAAAAGTCGGAATTGAAACCCGGTGAAACTGTAGATTTAGAAGTTGATATAAAAATGCCATTTGTCCTTTCATCTAGTTCTGTATTGGTGTCCGTTAAAACAGACGATATTCAAGTTCCGGAGCGAAACTTCGAGTTGAGATATTGCTCACTTCCGCGAATTCATCCGAACAAGGAGTCACTTGATATAGGGACGACTTCGACGAAGGAATCTGATCAACTGACAGGCAATTTTCGGGTTCAACGGTTCTACCTACCTGATGAATCAGAAGATATAGGACTGTACGCTATCGCTTCAAATAAGGATCTTTTAGTCGAAGTTAGAAAGGCCAAGTCTTCGTTGTCGACATTCGGCGCACTGACAAATGAATGGACCGTAAATGTACAATTATCTGAGGCTGGATCGCGGCGAGTTGGAAGAAGAAATGAGCGTATCGAATTAAAAACTGACGATAACGATTTGATTCAAATCCCAGTAAATTGGGAGGTTTTGTCATCAAGGGAGATATCTCCTCGTGCTATTGGATTTGGATCATGCAAGCAGACTGATAAGCCAATACGAAAGGTCATTCAGCTAAAGTCCCAACCTAATAGTCATTTACGTGTTAGATCCATCGATAAAGACATGTTCGTAAAGGTGGTTGCGCAAAATCATGAGAATTCGATACAAACGTACGAAGTCGTTTTTGATCCCTCAAAGTCGGAAGTTAAAGGCCCACAAAGCGGACCAATCGTCTTTCGATTCGAGGACGGAGAAATTGTCGAATGCGAGTGGTTCGCATCGATCGAAACAGAGTGAAATGGATGAGAGTCATTTTCACTCAGGAATTCTAATTCGGGAGGAATTGCTATGAACAAATCAACAAGTTTAGGCGTCTCGTCGCTGGCTATACTTATGATAGCACTCGCAAGTGCTCAAAGTGGCGTCAATATTTCTGATAGAAAATGCTCCAATTATGTTGACGGGTGTATAAATCAAGGATGTACGAATATCCAAAATGGAATTTGTACCGACACAACAGATCCGAATTCAGCCTATTCCGTGAACGCATATAAAATCGTTTCCTACAAAATTGGAAGTTGTATAGTTGAACTTGGTAGCACGTGCAATCGAGGTGTGCAAATCAGTTGTGCTACTTATAATTTTAATGATACAAATGGATTCGATGCAAATCGTTCTTGCGGTGATCAGGCTATCTTAAGATGTATTAATGAAGATGAAGAGCCACACAGATGCAAGTGAATGGATTTAACGAGGGTTCTGCGATTTCTACGATAGAAATCATAGAAATAATCAATGACTGCGTGAGACACTCGCTATGAAATGCGCTTTTCCATCTTGATCAACCAAGCCGAGCATTTCGCGTGGCAGATAAATCAATCTCAAGTCCCATTCTACGAAATAGAGCCATGTCTATGACCTTTTATCGAAACGGTTTGATATTCGTGATTCTCTGTAATTTCTCCAATATCCATGCAGATTCGATCGGAATCGCCGAACAAAATCGATTACTATCTGTGGCTTCGGCAGCTTATGAATCGAACATCGAATCTTTAAAGCGTGGACGATTCAATTTTACTCTCCGTAGAATCGATTTGATAGGCGGTCCTGAGCAGCGACTATTGCCGAACATCAAATCCGAAATTGGTCAAGGATTTTATGTTTTCGATCGTAATCTTTGGCACTACCGGATCCGCTATCAGCTTGTAGATCTCCGTGCGAATACATCTCGAACTCCAACTAATCAAGGTTTCAGGACCCGGCGAACCTTATTTCCTGTTGACATCGTTTCGGATGGAGCAATTCTTATAGAACACCTTGAGCGATATGACATGGATCATAATGCGATTCGTCATCACTATCAAGTGCGAAATAACGGAATCGAGGAATTCGGATCCCTCATCCATTTTCCATTGCGGCTTGGTATGCCATCATCCAAATCGCAAGGACTTTTAGCTGATCTTGATCGAGTTAAACAGAAACAAGGTGTCACAATCGACAAAATCGATACTGAGATTGATGGCGGTCAACGCTCTATCCGGATTTATCTCCGTTCTTCCGATTTTATTCGCACGTATTACATCGATGTGAATCGAGGTGGAATCCCTTTTAAAATTATCGACGAGGCAACCGGATTTGGAAAACTCAACGCCATAAAAGAAACGATATATAGCGATATTCGAGAGTATCCGGGTATTGGGTGGTTCCCTCATCGGATGATCGTTCGGAATATCGGTCAAAACGAACTCGAAATGACGCTCCAAAACGTAGAGTTCGAACCTAAATTCGCATCTGAAGACTTCTTGATTCGATCTGACATACCAATTTCGCTTTCTGATTCAGAAGTTAAGATTGATACCCCTGAAAGGCGTACATGGTCTATTTCCGATGTCAGACTCGCAAGAAAAAAATACCCGAGGCAAGATCAATTTGATCCGAAAGTTGCGATAGAGCCTATGCCCGGCCCGGTTCTGGCTTGGGATTATAAAAGGTTGCGATTCTTTGGGGTCTTCGCGTTATTACTTGGTTTTGTGTTGCTGGCATGGCTCTTACGGTCTCGTACCTCCCGGAATTCAGTTTCAAACCGCGCAGGGTTTACAATCATAGAAATCCTTATTGTGATTATGATTATTGGAGTTATCGTTGCTTTGCTTTTACCTGCGATTCAGTCGGCCCGCGAATCAGCGCGGCGGGCAACATGTTCGAATCGGATGAAGCAAATCGGACTAGCTCTTTCGCTATACGAGAATTGTTATCGAACTTTTCCAGGGACAACTTACCTATACAAGTCGATTGATGGCGAATATAACGCCTCATACAGCGTACATGCTCATATTCTCAACTTCTTGGAAATAAAACCACTTTATGATTCGATCAACTTTTCCATGCAAACCATTAGCCAACTTGGGCTTATTGCAAATCGAACAGCGATGGGTGTGCGTGTTGACAGCTTTCTCTGCCCTTCTGACTCAAGCCCTAAAGTCAGAGGTTTCGGACGGTCGAACTTTAGATTCAGCAGCGGCCCTTCCCCAGATTCTATAGCGCGCGATCTCTACTTTAGATCAGGGATGTTTGGAGTCTTCCACTGTACTACGTCTGACTCAGTTACTGACGGACTTTCGAACACCATTGCCTTATCAGAAAGAGTACAGGGGAGCTGGGACCTGGGCCGAATTAGCCCGTTTGCTGATTACAAAGGACTGTACAAGGAAATCTATGCCGATCGGAAGTATGATGTTAAGCGAGCCTTTGATTTCTGTCGTGAACTACCGGATTCTGTTCCTTTCGAAACAAGGTCCGGGGAATCCTGGATGATCACGAGTTTGCATTCCACGACATATAACCATGTTTTTGTACCGAATGCGACCGAAACCGACTGTTCATACCTTGGCGCACAACACGAGGATTTCAATTCCAGGTTTGTGATGGAGGGTATCATAAGCGCCCGCAGTTTTCATTCCGGAGGAGTCAATGTCGGCTTTGCCGATAGTCACGTGAGCTTCGTTCGTTCCGGCATCGATCTTTCTCTATGGCGTGCATTATCGACGCGAAATCAAGGAGAACCGAATCTGGCTGATTCCTATTGAAACACTCATCCTTTCGACTGTGACAAAAAGAGCCTTTGAGAATTCCGTTTTTTTTTATCCGCAAAGCACTTTTAGAAAAAGCCTTGCAAGTATGACGGTTACTCGTGCAATTGCGTTCTCAAACAACCAAAGAAAAAGAAAGCACTCAATGTGCCAAACTATTTCAAAATGAAAAATGTGATTCAGGATAAAAGAGTAAATAATCTATTCCGTTCGAACTATTTCTTGGAAGACTCATTTTGTAAAAGGCCGGAACTGGATCGCTCCCGGAATTCACCCAAGCCCATGGGGGCTGGGCCTGTTCAGGGATCAAATTCGGCACGATGCACGAAACGATTTGGTCAATAAGAGGATTCATGATGGTCCGAATCCGAAAGGTTCATCCAGATATTTTGTCCTTGATTTGTTATGATCTAGCTGATTCAAAAACTGGTATACGTCCCACTCCACTTTTGTCCGGGTAAAGGTGTCGCTCATGTCCTTGAAAACTGCCGACAGCCAATGGTCGAGAGTCAATCAGTTTCTGGCCGAAAACGCCGCTCGATTCGAAGAGCAGCTCAAGGCACTGATCCGGATCCCCTCTGTCAGTGCCCAGCCAGCCCACAACGGCGACACGCGCCAAGCCGCCGAATTTGTTCGCGATGACCTGATCACCAGCGGGATCGATGCCCGGCTGGTCGAAACAGCTGGCCATCCAATCGTCGTGGGCCGATCGCCCCGAATCGAAGGTCAGCCGACCGTTCTGGTCTATGGTCACTATGATGTTCAGCCTGCCGAAAAAAGCGATGGTTGGGACACAGAACCGTTCGAGCCTGTGATTAAAAACGGCAATATTTACGCCCGTGGAGCCACCGACGACAAAGGCCAGTTTTTTACTCACCTCAAGGCGGCCGAGGCGTGGATGAAGGCTGCCGGCGGGCTGCCTGTGAATGTGATCTATGTGATTGAAGGCGAAGAGGAAGTGGGCGGGGCGAACCTCGAAAAATTCTTTGCCGATCATGCCTCTGAACTGGCCTGCGACTATGCCGTGATCTCAGACACCAGCCAGTGGGCCCCCGGCGTCCCGGCCGTGACCTACGGCCTACGTGGCCTGTGCTATCTCGAAATCCTGGTTCAAGGCCCGAAAACGGACCTCCACTCTGGGATGTTCGGCGGTGCTGTGGTCAACCCCTTAAACGCTTTGTGTCACATCATTTCAAGCCTTCACGATGCGTCAGGAAAAGTGGCAGTGGAAGGCTTCTATGACGCCGTCAATCCGCTGGCTGACTGGGAGCGTGCCGAGTTCACCAAGCTCCCGTTCGATGAACCCAAATTCGCCGAAGGGCTCGGTGTGACGGCCCTGAACGGGGAAGCCGGCTTCACCACTCTCGAACGCAAAAGTGCCCGCCCGACCTGCGATGTGCATGGCCTTTGGGGCGGCTATGCAGGGCCTGGCCCGAAGACGGTTCTGCCAGCTAAAGCGGGTGCCAAACTGAGCTTCCGGCTGGTTCCGAATCAGTTGAACAAGGTAGTTGCAGACCTGTTCCGCAAGCATGTGGCCAAGGTCTGCCCGGTGGGCGTGACCTATGAAATCATTGAGCATCACGGGGCACCCGGAGTGGTGGTTCAAACCGACACCCCCGGCATGGCGGCGGCCCGGCGGGCTGTGGCTGTGGCGTTTGAGAGCGAGCCTGTGCTGGTGCGCGAAGGTGGATCAATTCCGGTGGTGGGATTGATCAAGGATCAGCTCAAAGTGGATACACTTTTACTGGGCTGGGGTCAGAACGACGATAATCTGCATGGCCCGAACGAGAAATTCAGCCTGGCCGACTTCCACAAGGGCATTCGGGCCGGCGCTCGATTCATGGCCGAACTGGCTAATCCTGATTGAGATTGACCGTTCTTGAATTGAGACATTCCGCAGTGTCAGGCCGGTTTCGTCCACCCCCATCATCCGCCTTGTCGACGCCAGTTTGAAAGTCAGAAGAATCCCTCCCATGAAACGCATTTTCCTGAGTCTGGCCATCACCGATTTCTCGCTCCTTGTAGCCAGTTATGTGCTGGGAATCATCTCCGTTTCGCAATGGCCGGGCCGGCACGATCAGGCTCTTGGGGTGCACTTTCTGATCGGGCTGGCCACAGTCATGTTCAGCCTTCTGGTGCATTCCATTGCCTACACCTACCTGATGGGGACGAATCGGTGGGTGCGGGAAGTGGTGGAAGTCTATAAGATGCCGAATGAGATTCTGGTCCGGTCGAAAGCCAACAAGCGTAAGGGGTTCAAGTGGGAATTCAGGGCCATGTGCATGGTGGCGATTGCCGCATGGGCAGGCGCCTGGGTGCACAGGGAATATCCGACCCCGATGCCTCAGCAAAGCATGTATCACCATATTCTTGCGGTGTGTGTGTTTGTGGTGAGTCTGGCGGCATTTTCCATGGAATATAAAATTATCGAGCTTCAGGGAAAGTTGCTGGACGAGGTTAAAACCCTTGCAGATAAAATGCGTGAGGAACGGATTGCATCACGCATTGCAGAACAGAGTTTATCTGACTCCAATCAGACAATTCCTGCCGATCAGCATGAGTTGTAATTGGATTTTATAAAACCGGTCGATAATACATCTCCAAACCACAGTAGAAATTCCATAAAATCATGAGTCAGGTTGATAAATCGCAGTCAGATCCACAATCTCCGCCATCTTCCAAAGGACGATTGAAGCTGATCCTGCTCGTACTGCTGGTCGATTTGCTGGGCTTCACGCTGGTGCTTCCGCTGTTGCCCAGGTATGCAGACCTGGCCGGCTTTAGCCCGACCCGAATCGGCATGCTGATGTCCGCCTATCCATTCTGCCAACTCTTTGCAGGCCCGATTTTAGGCAGGTTGAGCGACCGATATGGCCGCAAGCCAGTTTTGGTGGCCAGTCAGATGGGCACCACCATTTCGTTCCTGATTCTGGCGTTTACAAAGCAGTTTGAATTCATGCTGCTGGCGCGGATGCTGGACGGGGCATCGGGCGGCAATATTCTGGTAGTCCAGTCTTATGTAGCCGACGTCACACCGCCGAAGGATCGAGCCAAGTCGTTTGGAATGATTGGCATGGTTTTTGGGATGGGCTTTATTCTGGGACCAATACTGGGCGGATTTCTGAGCGGAATTGACCTTGGCCCGAACAGTTTTCGACTGCCGTTTCTGGTGGCCGCCATATTCTCCATGATTGCCTGGATTATCGTCGCCAACAAGCTGCCTGAAAGCCGACCGGCGGGATCGAACCTGGGCACGGAATCAAGGGTGATTGGTCGCGAAGGCTTGAGAACGGTCATGCGCGACCATCGATTGCAATTGCTTGTACTTGCTAGCGCATTACTGATCATGGGCTGGTCGAGCCTGGAAGGCACTTTCAGCCTGTTCCTGAAGCGTCGGATGGGATATACGCCAAGTCAGGCTTCGTGGGCGTTTGCATTTCTAGGGTTTGTAGGTGCATTTGGGCAAGGCTTTTTAATTCGCCGTCTG
>CAMCFM010000032.1 GCA_945874095.1 Candidatus Kuenenia stuttgartensis | reverse complement strand
TCATAGCTGATTCGCTTCCAAATTCGCTGAGTCCTTAGGAACTGGTCGTGAATCACTTCCAGTTTTTGAGGATGGTTTTGGATTGCAGGCCAACAGTCAGTGATTTTAATTCCCAGACCGAAAGCTATTAGACCACATATCTTTTAAGCTTATACACAAGGTATAGGCATGAGGATTTGAATTTAATTGCTATCAGTCGGGGTTCGCGTAAATGTACGAACCAGAAAGAGTTCAAGTTTGGAGGCTGATCGACATAAAGAGAGAGCGCTTGTAACCCAACCAGCCAACTTAAAATCAGGAATCTAATTTCGTCCTAATCTTTACTCAGTTGCCAGTGAAATTATTTCTATGGAGCTCCTAAAGACAGATCCTTTTGAACCAAATCACGGTTTAGACAAGTTTTAGATGGATTGCCTCTTGCGGACGTACCGAAAGCGGAGTAAGCTCGACTGGTCTGTTGCCAGACAATCCGGTTCTGGCGAAACAATCTCAATTCAACAAAAAGCCTAAAGAGTTGCATGTCATAGACATGCTATCCGTAATTCCATCGAGGAATTACTGTCCGGCTTTCAAAAAGAATGCACGAACACACAATTCAGGGAGGCTTGAAAATCGATGGAATACGAATCAGAACCAGTAAAGAAGGATATGAAGCTGTTTTGGGCGTGCTTTGTCGCGCTGGTTGCGACCTCGTTCGTTTTCGGACTGAGAGCAAATATTATTGGCGAATGGCAAGCGGAGTTCAGCCTGAGCGAGTCTGACAAAGGGCGGATACTTGGTGTGGGATTGTGGCCATTTGCAATCAGCGTGATTATTTTCAGTTTGGTAATCGACTATATCGGTTATAAAACGACCGCCATGATTGCAATGGGTTGTCATATTGCATCTCTGTTGTTAACACTATTTGCGAAAACACCAGGTTCACTCTACTGGAGTGTTTTCTTGATCGCAATTGCCAATGGGATGGTTGAAGCTTTTATCAATCCGGTGGTTGCAACTGTATTTAAAAACGAAAAGGCCAAGTGGCTGAATATTCTTCATGCAGGCTGGCCGGCTGGTCTTGCTCTTGGTGCATTGACATCGATACTACTTGGAGATATGAACTGGCACTTTAAATATGCCATGTGCTTTATTCCGGTTGTTATCTATGCGTTTCTGATCCTGCCGTGCAAGTTTCCTGTGAATGAGCGAGTTGCTGCCAGCATTCCATATCGAGACATGCTCGGTCAGGTCGGTGGATTAGGCTTCTTTGCATTTGCATTGCTGCTGGTTCTCGGTATTGCACAGATCGTTGGTAGCCTTGCGCCTGGAATGGAAATTCCGTTCTGGATGGCGGGTGTGATTGCAACTGTTGTGGCTGTGATTGCAGGTGTTTATACGGGAACTGCTGGAAATTGGATGTTCCTGCTGATCCTTCTGACCATGGGCCCGCTTGCAACCACAGAGCTTGGAACTGACAGCTGGATGCCAGATCTACTCAGCGCTGATTTTACTCCGGCACACGCTGGCTGGATTTTCATCTATGTCTCAACCGTCATGACGATCATGCGATTCTATGCAGGTCCGATCGTGCACCGATTTTCGCCGATTGGATTATTGGTAGTCAGCGCAATGATTGCAATCACAGGACTTTTACTGCTTTCCCAATCCTCAGGAATGATGATTATTGGAGCAGCAACCGTTTATGCATTTGGAAAGACATTTCTCTGGTCAACCACACTTGGCCTGGTTTCAGAGCAGTTCCCCAAAGGTGGGGCGCTCACTTTAAATGGAGTTTCAGCCGTGGGGGTGCTGGGCATGGGAATTCTTGGGACACCGATCATGGGTGGGCTTCAGGACTTGGGGATTAGCAAAGACCTTCAGGCCAATCAACCTGCCATTTTCGCCAAAGTTGCTGGAGAGCCCAAGGAAGTTGTATTTCTTGGAGAGGTCCGAAGCCTTGACGAAGATAAAGTCAGCGCATTAAGTGACGCAGAAAAAGAGCTTTTGATGAAGACCAAGTATCCTCATAAAAAGGCGGCTTTTTATCAGGTGGCGACCCTGCCTTGCTTCATGCTTTTGTGCTATATCTCTCTGTTCTTGTATTTCCGATCCAAAGGCGGATATAAGCCTCAGGAACTTGCGATCGAGTCTTAGGATCAGGCCGGAAATCACTTCCCGTTTTTAAAACCAATTAACCGGGGCTAGCGCAATACCGGCTAGGTAAGAGGCGATAGCCTTCGGTTTCTTGGTTTGAATCTAGCCGCCGGGCGCTAGCCCCCGGTTCGCGGAAAAGAAACAACCGTGGCTAGCGCAATACCGGCTAGGATAAGAGGCGATAGCCTTCAGGTTACTGGTTTCAATCTAGCCGCCGGGCGCTAGGCCCGGTTGGATTTGTAAATCGCGGAAACCGGGGGCTAGCGCCCTGCGGCTCGATTCAATCGCCAGGGGTTCATGGGCGTACGATTTCGCTTTTTGGAATCGTATGCCGGATGTGCCCCTTTTTTATGACAGCAAGTATTCAAGATCTTCGCGGGTCAGGGATTGGATCACCCGGTTGTCGCCGCCGAGGATGGCTTCGGCCAGGTCGCGTTTATGGGCTTGCAGATCGACGATCTTTTGCTCCACGGTGTCGCGGGCGATCAGGCGATAGGCGAAAACGTGATTCATCTGGCCGATCCGGTGCGATCGGTCGATAGCCTGGGCCTCAACAGCCGGGTTCCACCAGGGGTCGAGCAGGTAGACGTATTCGGCAGACGTCAGATTCAGGCCCAGTCCGCCGGCTTTGAGGCTGATCAAAAAGACCGGGATTTTCGGGTTGGTCTGGAAATTCTCGACACGAGCTTCGCGGTCGCGGGTCCGTCCGTCGAGATATTCGTAGGGAATCTTGGCTTCGTCCAGGCGGTCTTTGACAATCGAAAGGAAGCTGGTGAACTGGCTGAAGACAAGGACTTTGTGGCCCTCTTGAATCACTTCTTCTAGGTGTGGAAGAAGCACGTCGAGCTTGGCCGAGCTTTCAACCCGCTTGTCGGGGTCGATCAGGCCCGGGTGGCAGGCGGCCTGACGGAGGCGGAGAAGAGCTTCCAGAACTTCGATTTTGTTGGTCGTGAACTTGCCTCCTGAGATGGCTGAGGCTTCGTTCTTAAGCAAGGCGTGGCGATAGTGCTCGCGCAATTGGTCGTAATACGCCCTTTGATCCGGTTCGAGGTCGCAGTGCAGAATCTGCTCGGTTTTTTCCGGAAGGTCTTTCACCACCTGCTTTTTCGTACGCCTGAGAATGAACGGGCGAAGCGACTTGGCCAAAGCCTCGCGGGCGATTGGATCCGCTCCACTGGCGGCGGTGGCGGTGCGTTTGAAGAGTGCGGCTGAGCCAAGCATTCCGGGATTGATGAATTCAAAGAGGCTCCAGAGTTCGCCCAGATGGTTTTCAATCGGGGTACCGGACATGGCCAGCCGGTGCTTACCTTTGAGGATCCTGGCGGCTTTGGCGGCCTGACTGTCGGAATTCTTGATGGCCTGGGCTTCGTCCAGAATCACATAGTCGAAATCGATTTTGGCGAGTTCTACGATGTCTGAGCGAAGGGTGCCGTAGGTGGTCACGATCAGGTCGAATTTGCGGAACTTGGGCAGCATGACCTGACGACTTGGGCCGGTGTAATCGAGAACACGCAGTTCAGGGGCGAATCGGGAGGCCTCCTGAACCCAGTTGAACACAAGGCTTTTGGGGACGACGATCAGGGAAGGCCCTTTGCGCTTACCGGTTTCGCGCCATCGGGCGAGTTGGGCGAGCACCTGGACGGTTTTACCAAGACCCATGTCGTCAGCCAGAACGCCTCCGAACTGGAACTCTTCGAGATAATCGAGCCAGCCAAGACCTTCCTTCTGGTAAGGACGAAGTTCGCCCTTGAACATCGGGGTGGGTTCGATTGGCTTGATACCTTCAAACGATTCAAGGCTTTTTCGAACGGTTGAGAAGGCGTCGTCGAAGGTAATTTCAGGCTGGGTGGCGAGCATGCTGTCGAGCAGGGCGGCCTGACTTTTGGTGAACCGGAGGACGTCTCCATCGGACTTACCCAGACCGGTGAGGAAGCCATATTTACGGAGCCAGTCTTCGGGCAGGACACCGAAGGTACCGTCGGGCAGGATGATGGTACTATCGCCCTTGCTGGCGGCTTTCATGAGTGATGGGAGGGGGACCATCTGTCCGCCAAACGAGATGGCTCCGCCGAGTTCGAACCAGTCGATGTGTGTACTGACGGAGAGCTTGAATTCACTGGCTGGGCGATAGCGTTTGCCCTCAGCTTCGACATACCAGCCAAACCCGACGAGATCTTTGGTGACCTGATTGAGCTTTTTAGGAGGCAGTTCGAGCGAGCCTGGATCGGCAATGATATCGGAATTAGGCCTGAAACCAAGCTCCCAGAGCAGTCGTGTGGCGTCGGCTTCAGCTTCCTGATCGCGATGGATGATCCGGAGCTTCTGGCTCTCGATCGTCATGGCCCCGGACTGGATCAGAGGGATGCGAGTTCCACCGTAGTCGAAATACATCTCTCCAACGAGCCTGTCAGAGCCCCAGCTTTGGCGAGGAGTGCGCAGGAGCAGGCACGGGGTGGGTCTCTGCGTAAGTTCCGACCAACTCGTGCTATCGGTTAGTTGGTCGATGGAAAGTTTGGAGGCTTCGAGAATTTTGGCGAGCATCTCATCCTGCTCGACATCAGAGAGTTGAAGCTCTTTGTCGGAGCGCATCTTGCGAACCCAGTCGATGACCCCTGAATCGTCAAATTTCGCCAGTCGGCCAATGCCTGAAAAAACGAGGCCTGGAAGGATGGCCAGTGGCTCGGCCAGGTCCATTTTATGATCGTTTCGCCGTAAGGCACCGCGCCAGGTCCAGCGCTTGCCGGACGAATCGGATTTGATTTCAAGGCCGAATTTCCAGGGCGGGCCTTCGTCCCAGCGGAGCACCGGAGGATCGTCCGTATTGGATTCTGAGCGGCGGATTCGGCAACGGCCTGTACGAACCAGGCGTTCGATCACTCCGGCGGTCGATTCCGGCTGAAGTGTGAACCGGTGCTGGATGTGGCCACGCGGGATCAGACGTTTGGTGGCCTGAGCCGCACGGCGGGCACGAAGGTCGAGGTCATGATTGACTGCTGCGACGGCCGGTTCAGAGGCAGCTGCAAGGAGGTCGAGTAGTTCGAGATCTTCAGGAGCAGCGAGCTTGAGAAATTCGAGATAGGCAGCCTGAGAAGGCTTCCAGCTGGCGACAACTCCACGATCCGCGTTGGTTGCATCGATTCGGCGACGACGTCGGCCGAGTTCGATCACCACTTGCCCACTGGAGAGCATCGGAGCGGAGTCGATGATGTAATAAAGCGCCGGCCGCTTCGGTTCTGCCTGAGATCTGGCCATAGCCTCATTTGCAGCATTCGAAGCCGCACGGGCCTTGGTCGATTGGTCGAGGCCGCGCCGACCTGGCATGGCTGGAGGGAGATAGCCGGGCGGATAAGCACCTGCAGTGTAAGCAGGTCGCCGACCTGCAGTAGTTGTACTGGCGGCCGCTCTTAACTCCCTTGTATTTGGGAGACGTGCTCCTGGGCCTGGGCCGTAAGCTGTTGGGGCTCGCCCTGGTGCGGCAGCGGGTCGTGCGCGGCGTTGGGGGGGAAAGGCAGACGGACCTGTATTGACCGGGGCCCATGGCTGCTCGGGCGCAGGATAAGCTGTGGAGCGGCGCGGTGGAGGCGGCTGAATCACAGGGGCGGCAGTCGGATATTCGGACGTTCGGGGAACCACTCGCTCAATATAAACTTCGCGGTTTTCCCACGGGGCGGTCAACTCGCGAACCACTTGCGGAGGCAAAGGTGCAGGTGCGTAACGGCTCGGCTGCGCAGGACGTGGCTGGCCAGATGGGTATCGGCCAGGCCCACCTCTCTGGGCTGGAGGTGGAGGATAGGCACCATAAGGGCTTGGCGAACGCTGAGGGCCACGTCCCTGACCTGGTGGTAATTGCTGGCGAGGGTAGGGGGCAGGGCCAGCCGGGGGACGCCTTTTGGGTGCTTGGTCGTAGCGTCTTGGAGGTTGCGGATAAGCCGACCCAGGATTGGGCGGGACGTATTGATACGATTCAGGACGGTGAGGGACTGGTGGAGGGGCCGTGGATTCGAGACCGTCCCAGTGGCGCTGAAGGATGTTGTCCTGATCAACAGAGTGTCGTTCTGGAGATCTTGAGTTGTAAGGACTTAAACGAGCTGGAGGCGGGGCCATCGGATCTTGCGGAGCGTAAGGGTCTCGATATGCCTGCGGAGCGGGATCGCGGTAAGGCTGGGCCAGATGAGGTTTGGCGATCCCATCGCGGCCACGGGTGTCGGTCACGAGATGGACTGGTCGGTGGCGGGCATCGAGCAGAAAGCCGTGCGCATCTACGGCAAGCAATGTGGCCCACATATGCTTGCAGGGCGAGCCTTCCTCACCAAAGAAAGGGCAACTGCAGGATGCGACCAGACGACTGCCTTTGAGCCTGAGCTTGACGCGATAATTAACCGTTCCACGGACCCTGCCGATCACGGCATCGTCGGTGGAATTTTCGGCGAAATCCACACGATTCTCAACGAAATAGGACTGACCCCGGGAGCGGACTCCCTCGTCAAATTCGTGAGCAAGCTGTAGGGCAATCCCCATGACAGTGCGACTTTCAACAGAGCATTTTGTTTGATGTCGAGTTCAGGACGACACCTGATCGGTGGCCGATACCTTCAGCCCCGTCTTTATCCGATTCTTTCGATTCAAGAAAACCAACCGCCAATGACCCGATATCTTGTCGGGATGAACCAGTTCAAACCAGGATCCGAGACAAATTCCAAAGCGATCGCCTCGATTAAAACAGAGGATTTCACATGTAAGCCCAAAGACCGGGCTTGTGGAATGATCGAAAAACAAGGTTCCCAATAGGATCTTCTCATCTCATCCTGACCTTGTCAATAAAAATCGACAAGGCTTGCTCAGATCCAGGGGTATAGATCACCATCACTCACGACCATAACCCCTTCAACACCAACTCGTTCAAGCCGGTTTTCAGTTCGACAGCCGTCGAATAAAACCGGCCATCCCGAAACGCGTCAAACGTCCAGATTCTTGACCTCAAGAGCGTGCTTTTCAATGAACTGACGACGTGGCTCCACGTCCTCGCCCATCAAAGTCGTAAACAGGTCGTGGGCCGCCGCCGCATCGTCCAGACGAACCTGCATCAGGCCACGACGGGTGGGATCCATCGTGGTGTCCCACAACTGATCCGCATCCATCTCTCCCAGTCCTTTGAAACGCGTGATCTTCATCCCACGCTCGCCCACCTGACGCACCTTCGGAACCAGCTCTCTCAGGTCAGAAAGCAGGAAGCTCTCTTCCCCTCGCTTCAGCTCGAACCGCGGAGGAGGCTCATCACCCGTCACTTCTCTAGGCAGAAGCATCTCCGCTGTCAACTGAAATTCGTCCCTCATCCGGGCCAGCTGCCGATTCACCCCACGAAGCTCGTGAAGCTCAATCACCCTCAGGGATTGATCAGCCACCTTATCAGGCGACTCGCCAGCCACCACGGCCGCTGCCTTGGCATCGACCGTATCACTGACGCCCTTGGCAATCAGACGCTCCGCTTCCGATGCGTCGTGAATCCACTGGGTCACTCCACCTTCCACCACCATGAAAAGTGGTAAAAGGCCGGCGTTTGGATCGTTCTCGCCCTCAGCCTTCTTGACTTGCGCCAAAAGGTGACGGAGAGGAATATTGCGGCGACCAAACACGCGCAGACCCTGCTCCAGGGCTGTCGCAATTTCCATGAGCGTTTTCAGGCCTTCAATCGGGAAAGTCGGGCCGTCTTCAAGAACTTTCAGAGAGGCGTCCTTAAGCCCGTTTTCCATGAGAATCGCCTGCATCTGGCTTTCCTCACGCACATATCGACGCTCTTTTCGCTGGCTGATCATATAAAGCGGAGGCTGGGCCACGTAAAGGTGCCCGCCGGCGACCAGTTTCGGCATCTGGCGATAAAAGAAGGTCATCAAGAGGGTTCGGATGTGCGATCCATCGACGTCGGCATCGGACATCATCACGATCTTGCCGTACCGACGCTTGGCTGTATCCTCTTCGTCGCCAATCCCACAGCCCACAGCCGTGATGATATTACGTACCTCGTCGTTGCCCAGAACCTTGTCCAGACGGGCCCGCTCGACGTTCAGGATCTTACCCCTCAACGGCAGAATGGCCTGATACAGGCGGTCGCGGCCACCTTCGGCTGTCCCACCGGCAGAATCGCCTTCGACCAGGAACAGCTCAGAGCTGGTCAGTTCGTGAGTCGTACAGTCCATCAGCTTCCCGGGCAGACCAACGCCTGAGAGAACGCCTTTACGGTTGCGGACCAGTTCCCGCGCCTTTTTGGCCGCAATCCGGGCCTCGGCCGCCAGGAGTGCCTTATCGCGAATTTTCCGCGCAACCGCCGGATTCTCTTCGATGTATTGGCTGAGCTTCTCGCCCACAATCTTGCTGGTGATCCCCTCCACCTCGCCGTTGCCCAGCTTGGTCTTGGTCTGGCCTTCAAACTGTGGGTCAGGCACGCGAACAGCCACGATCGCCGTCAGTCCCTCGCGGAAGTCGTCGCCGGTGATCTCCAGATCCTTCATCCGATACGACGGTGGATTATCCTTGATGTAAACATTGAACGACCGGGTCAGGGCTGTCCGGAAGCCAGTCAGGTGCGTTCCACCTTCCTGCGTGTGGATGTTGTTGCAGTAGCTCGTCACGTTGTCGCGAATCGAGTCGTTGTACTGCATCGAAACTTCCACTTCCACGCCCTTCTCATCGTCCCTACCCATGAACCGGATCGGCGGATGAAGCACGCTTTCAGCGCGGTTCAACCACGCCACAAAGCCCGCAAGACCTTCCTCGCTGAAGAATGTCTCGCCTTTTTCGTTGCCGTCCACCCGTTCATCCAGAAGCGTGATCTTCACGCCTGGATTCAAGTAGGACAGTTCCCGGAGCCTGCGTTCCAGAATGTCGTATTCAAATACGGTGACCTGAAAAATCGTGTTGTCAGGCATGAACCGGATCATCGTACCGGTCCGCTGGGTCGGTCCACAGGCTCGGATCGGACCTTGCACCAGACCCTGCTTGTAATCCTGTCTCCAGATCTGTCCACCGCGATGGATTTCGGCCTCAAGCCATTCGGAAAGGGCATTGACCACCGTAATACCGACCCCGTGCAAACCGCCCGAAACCTTGTAAGTATTGTGGTCGAACTTCCCACCGGCGTGCGGAGTGGTCAGAACCACTTCGAGGGCCGTGGTGCCTGTGTCGGCGTGAATGTCGACGGGAATCCCGCGGCCGTCGTCCTGAACAGTCACGGATCCATCCGGATGGATCGTCACGCTGATCGTGGTACAGTGGCCGGCCATGGCTTCGTCGATCGAATTGTCGACCACTTCATAAATCAGGTGGTGGAGGCCACGGAATGTGGTGTCTCCAATGTACATCCCAGGCCGAAGGCGGATGGCTTCGATCCCCTCCAGTCGACGGATCGAAGAGGCGTTGTATTCGCCACCGTTGGCAGCTGGGACGTTATCGGCAGTGGTATCAGCGGACATGGCAGGTATCACCCAGATTAGAAAAACCCACTTGGCCGACGGATTCGCCGAACCGACACTTCAATGTCGGCACACCCAAGCCTCTTGTGGCCACCCGATGGGCCCGGTCAATTTTTTGATTTGTCATTCAGAGCACTCCCTCGCCTTTGCTTCACAGCGACTGGCATGCTGGATGAGTCGTCTGGTTCGTCAACTTTGCCTTGTCGGAACCGGATATCGGTCAGGCTTGCACCACCCGATGTCGCTCGCAAAGCCTTCAATAATTCCGGCTTGCGAAACTGCCTGAGTTCTTCCAGAAGGCACGAGTTCGAGACTGTCACGTTCAGCACGCCCCGCTTGACGGCACCAATCTTCGTCATCTCAGCCTTGGGCCTGCCAAGCAACTTGTCCCAGGCCTTCTCCAGATCGCTGGCGGCCATCATCCGGCCATAACCATTTCGAGCCATCAAAGCATCCATCACATGCGTCAGGGTCTTCGGACCCCGAGACTGCATGAGACCCGAACCGGCATAGCTCATGGTCTCTTGAACCATCCGCTTCTGAGCATCGGCCACTCGCCCGCTCACATTCGGATTCGTTCGCAGAACTGGCTTTTCTTTCAACGGCATCCCTCGCCTCTCAATGCGGCATCAGCGGCATCACAATATAGTCGTAATGATCGGCTGTATGGAATAGCGCAGCGGCCTTCGAATTGATCAGATCGACGAACAGCTCCGTATTCTCTTCCATCGTCTGGAGGGCTTCCACCAGATACCTTGGATCAAACGTGATGTCAATCGTATTCCCGTCGTAGTTGATCGGTATGTCCAGATGGCTGTCGCCCACGTCCGGCGATTTGCTGTCGAGTTTCAACGTGCCTGACGAGAACTGGAAGTCCACGCCCCGGCTCTCCTCACTCGTCACAATCATCGACTGCTGAACCACCCTCAACAACTCGCCCGCCTTCAGGCTCACCCGTGCTTCATGCTGGTTCGGGAAAACATCCTGATATCGCGGGAACCGGCCTTCCACAAGTCGCGTGTGAATCATCGCCCGCTCAGTACGAATCGCAGCCGCGTTGCCGTCCAGAATCGCAAAATGGACCGCCGCATCATCGTCGCTGAGATTTCGCTCAATCAGCTTCAATGCCTTCACCGGGATCACCGGAGAAGCCCCCTCGACCTTCTCCACCTCTCCATGCATCGTCGCCGCAACCGTCATCTTGGCCAACCGCCGACCATCCGTACCCACCATCGAAATCGTATCCTCGCCAAACTCCACCAGGACTCCGCCCAGAGCATACCGAGTGCTGTCCACATCGGTCGCAAAACTCGTCCGGCGGATCAATCGGCGCAGGTCTGACGCCTGTAAAATATGGTAACTTCGGGCCGTGAAGCTCGGCACTTCAGGGAACAGGGTCGGATCCTCAGCCGTGAAGTTCCACTTGCTCCGACCACCCCGAACGTCGATCTTCTCGCCGTTGGACTCGATCGTCAGGTCGATCTCGTTACTCAATCGCAAAAGCTGCTGGATCCGAACGGTCGGCAAAATCACGGCACCGGGCTCGTCCACCCGAACGCCTGAAACCATGTAGCGAATGCCGAGCTCAAGGTCGGTCGCCATCAGTGTCGAACCCGTAGAATCCACAACGAGTTTGAGGTTCTGGAGGATCGGTTTAGGGCTTCGGGCCGGAGCCACACCACCCACCATGGCGATCGCCGCCAACATCCCCTCACGATTGCACTGTGACTTCATGGTCGATTCGCTCGGAACTCTAAAGGACACGTATTCAGGAGCCTCTCAATGGCCGGCCAAGCCAGCCATCGCCTCACCATTTTGGTTTGTCAGGATCGATGTGGTCAGGGCCTGAAATGGCCTCAACAAAGTGCGGTGCAGCACGAAAATTCCATTGGCCACACCCAACCGACAGCCCCATCCCTGAAGCAGACTTCTCGATTCTAGAAGGTTTACGAGGTATTTCCCTATCTTACCACTTTCGTCAAGAACCCACAAGTGGCACTCAAGCCTTTCTCACTTGTGGACTCCAAATCCAAACTAACACGCAGAGCCAGCAAGCAACGAGCGCCACAGAAGCTGTAATGTTAGATCTAATACATGAATTTATATATACTTATGTCGGCCTGGTTAGGCACTGAGGCCGCCCTTGCTCGCGCTGCGGGTTAGTTTGGACAGCCATGAATGCACTACCGCGAAGCTCAATACCCGCCACCATTCGAAAAAACCGCCCGCCCCCTTTTTATTTACCTAACCATCATCCAATACAACCACCACTCATAATATTTCCACTAGATGCAACATGAATTTCAACCCGTCCACGATATTATCGCTGCAATTCCAATCAACGTCATTTAAAACATCAACGCTTATTATTTAATACCTCTCGAATCGAAAGCCCCTATCACCATGAATTCCGGCGAACCTGACCGAATCCAATCGCCTGACAATCATGGAATGAACCTCTATCAGCCCATGGACAGCACCGGCCTCTGGCACTGGATCAAACATTATTCAGGAATTCAAGTCGCAAAAAATGCCGTCTGCCCCGGCCACCACGCCCCCTGGGACTTCCTCAAAACCATGTACTTTCAGCGCCCTCCCGTCAGCCTCGCCCTCGGTGGCCGTGGGACCGGAAAATCGTTTCTCACCGCTCTCGGGACCCACCTGATGAGCCGCCAGATCGCCCGCAACCGTGTCCGTGTCCTCGGCGGCAGTCTCGCCCAAAGTCTTCAGATTTATGAGGCCATGCAATCCATCGTCAAAAACATGGAATCCGCTATCGGGCCAGGCCATCACGAATTTCAATCGCTCACCAAAAATCGCGGAGTTTATCCAAATGGCTCCGAAATTATGATCCTGCCTGCCTCTAATACAAGTGTCCGTGGACCCCACGTGCCCACTCTCCTGCTCGATGAAGTCGACGAAATCCCTTCCGAACTCCGTGAATCCGCCATGGGTATGTGCATGAATCTCGGCGGTCTCAAAGCCTCAACCGTCATGACCTCCACCTGGCACAGAACCGGCGGCCCCATGACGGAACTCGTTGCCAGAGGAGAAGCTGGCGAATTTCCATTCTTCCGGTTCTGTATCTTCGAAGTCCTCGAACGATGCCCGAACTGGAGGTCTGGCCCGGATCTTGAAAATTGCCCTTCCTGCCCGCTCCTCCGCTGGTGCCACGACGTCCGCGATGGCGGCCCACCTCGCGCCAAACGCTCCGATGGACATTATTCCATCGATTCCGTGATCCAGAAATTGATGTGCGTCAGCCAGAAAATCTTCGAAGCCGACTACCTCTGCATGGGCCCTCGCGCTGACGGTCTCTGGTTCAATGAATTTCAACGCGGACTTCATGTCCACGAAAAAGCCGAGTTTAATCCCTCACTGCCAGTCCACATGGGCCTCGACAGCGGTGTTTACACCGGCGCCGTTTTATTTCAGGTTCAATGGCATAAAATCCAATCTCAAAATCCAATCTCACCCTCGATTAAAACCGAATTCAACGTTCCGGATATCCATGTCTTTGCCGAATTTCTCAGCGAAGGCCATTCCGCCGAATGGAACGCCAGAAATATGCTGAATTTAATCCATAAACATTGCAACGGCCGTATCGACTACACCTGGACCGACCCCGCCGGTGGTGCCCGAAATCCGATCGGCCCCACCGTGCTCGCCGAATATCAACGCGTTGGATTAAAACTCACACCCTGGCCATATTCCCTGGTCGTCGATAGCCTGGCAGGCGTGGAATCGCTTCTGAACCCGGCGGAAGGCCCCCCTCGACTCACCATTCACCCGCGTTGCGAAACCCTGATTCAAGCCTTCGAAAACTACCGAAGAGCTCGCGTCGGTGGACAGTGGCGCGACTGGCCGGAAGATCCCCAACACCCCCACGAAGATTTGATTGATGCCCTTCGTGGAGGTATCAAAGCTGTGATTCATGATCATTCGTCGGCTTTATTTCACGTGCCCCGTGTCTCTCCAAAAAGGATCTTTTAAATGTCAAGCCGTGGACCTGGATTGCAACTCATTAAAAAACGTCACCCGGAATGGGCCGAACATCACCTCCGATGGATATGGCTCCTGGATAGCCTCGAAGGCGGCCAGCGATATCGTGAAGCCATCTATGGCTACGACCAGCAAGGCCAGCCCATGCGAAATCTGGTTCGCCATAAACGCGAATATCCCGTACCAGGGACAGAATCCACCGCCATTGGCCGACCCGGCGACGGCTGGCCATTGACCGCCCCGGAAGAATCGTCCCCAATCGGGCCTGCAACTGACGACGACTTTGAACTTCGCCGCGCTCGTACTCCAGTGCCCACTTTTCTCGCTGAAACTGTCGAAACCCACCTCTCCCGAATTTATGCTCGGGAAGTGGTCCGCGATGGCTCGGAAAGTCTCCGTAAATGGTGGTCGGATGTCAATGGATGTGGCCTTTCCATCGATCAGTGGATGATTGAGACCATCGCCCCTCTGCTGCTTTGCCTGGGCCAGATTGACGTGATTATGGACAGGCCCCGGCCACCCTCCGGTGAAACCATTGAAACCCAGGCCGATTGCATTCGCCTCGGCCTCGATACCTGCATCGCATCCTATATTCTTCCTGAAAATATGGTCTGGTGGAGGCTCGATGAAAGCTGCCAGGGTTATGAAGAATGCCTGGTGGCCGAATCTCTTGAAATCGAAGGCACTCTGGTGCCAGTTTTCAGGCACTGGACCGCTTCTGAATCAACGCTTTATGACACCAATGGTCATATCCTTGAAACCATAGCCCATCATATCGGCAGAGTTCCTATCGAACGACTGTTTTTGGCTCGCAAACCCCGCAGCCGGAATGTCGGTCAGTCCCGCTATGAAGGCATCGCCGAGCGTCAGCGCGAATATTACAACCGCGACAGTGAATTGATTCTCTCCGACACCACTCAGGCTCACCCCCTGATGCAAGGCCCTGAGGATTTCATTCAGCCCGACGGTGGGATCCCCATCGGCCCCGGCTGGCTCCTTCCAAAAAAGAAAAATAATACCGGCACCAGCATTACCTACGAAGGTTTTGAGGTGGTCAACTTTAATAAAGATGGAGCTGAGTCGATCCGTCAGAACAAGGCCGATATCCGCGACGATATCGACCGCGATTCTGCCCTGGTTCGATCCGTAGAACGCAGCGGGCAAGTGCAATCAGGAGTTGCAAAAGCCATCGACCTGCACGACGGCAACAATCGACTCGCCAAGCTGGCTAAAGCTCTGGCCAGAGCTGAAATGCAAATTGTGAAATTGGCATTGACCGTTTTATACGATGGAGTAATCCAACGGGTTGGCGAGGATTTACGGAATATTCGGATTGAATATCCCAGCGAGTTCGATTTATTGACAACTTCTGAATTGGCAGACGCTACCAGAGGTTTTCAGCGGATACTAAGTGAGTCAGGTCGCCTGCCAATGACCGAAGGGCTTTTACTAAGCCGATTGCTGCGATTGTGCATGCCGGGACTCGCAGATGACATGTATCTGAAATGTGATCAGGAAATTCAGGAATATCTCGACACCAAGGTAAAGAAACCATGATCGGCCCAATCATCGCCTGCCTGAGTCTTCAAATTGTCTGTCTGTCGCTTGTCAGAAGCGTTGTGATCCCTTTTGTGATCGACTTTGCCGAGCTCTTCATTTCCCGTAAAAAATGACCATTCAAGAGAAGAATTTCGCAAAATGATCAATCTCGATAACATTAAGCCTGAACCTATCTTCACTTCACCAGAATCAGCCCCGATTGAGACTGAAACAAATACCGTCTCAGCCGACCCTTTCATATCATCCACCGGCCGAAATCCCATGGAACAGGAGTTGCAGGAATGGAAAGATCGATGCTTTGTGATGGCTGCGGAACGCGAACTGGCAATGGCCCTGAGCGGGGAATCCATCAGGCCAGGCGCAGCATCTCAACTGATGAAACTCTGGAGCGACCGGATTATCTCCAAAATCGACGAGAAATCATCCATCAAAGTGCAATCCGCCGACGGCCGAAACCTTGCCGATGCTGTGAAAGACTGGCTTCAAAGCCCTGATTTTGCACACTTTCGAACCGCCAGCCATAAAGGCGGTACCGCCGCCCGTACGGAATCAGGTGTCACCGAACGAACGGTTCCTGCCACTCTACAAGCCAAAAATTTAAATGAATCTGTCATTCAACATTGGCGCCAACGCGCTTTGAAATCAGATCAATCCTTACAACGTGGCCTTTGGCCACGATATTGAAGCACCTTTTTTCGGATGTTTTCCCATTGTTTTAGAAAGACCTTTCCCATGACACGTTTAAAGAATCTCAAGGCTTACGTGAAATCCGTGATGCAAGCCGCTCCAGGCTCAATTCGGGGCTATGTCAACACCAGTGAACTGACTCGCGTCCTGTTCTTTGCATTAGCCGCCGGTGGATCAACCAGCGTCATTCTCTCAGGCCTGAATGAATCACTCCAAACGATTCTCGTTCAGCCTGCCGATTTTGCCGTTGGGTCAGCCATTTTGGTCACGATTATTGAAATTCTACGACGGATTCAACATGGCCGTGAAGTCCCACCAACGGTGAGTTCTCAG
>CAMCFM010000031.1 GCA_945874095.1 Candidatus Kuenenia stuttgartensis | reverse complement strand
GAATCTCTCCGCCGCCATCAGCGGACTCGGCACCGCATCCGTTTTCGGGGCAGGGGCCTTTGAAGTGATCCACGGCCGAATGACTCCCGGTGAAGTCATCTCCACCGCCGCTCTGGCCGGAATGCTGTTCGGGCCAATTGCTCGACTGGCTGATCTCGCGTACGTCTTCGAACAAGCCAGCGCATCGGTCGATCGGCTCGGCGAAATACTTGATCTCACCCCCGAAGTGGCTGAGCCTCTAAACCCTCGCCACCTGGATCATATCCAAGGCCAAGTCGAGTTCGATCACGTCAGCTTTGCATACGGTTCCGGCCCTCAGGTATTGAACGAGTTCGACTTGCGAATTCCGCCTGGCCAGAAAGTCGCCCTTGTCGGCCCGACCGGGTGCGGTAAAACCACAATCGTCAGCCTTCTTCTCCGATTTTATGACGTCATCGAAGGTGAAATCAGGCTCGATGGAGTCCCCATCAAAGAGCTTTCATCCACCAGTATCCGTAGCCGGATTGGGATCGTCCCTCAAGAGCCGATCGTTTTTCGCGGCACGATCTCCGAAAATATTCGCTACGGCCGCCCTGAAGCCACTCAGGAAGAAGTCGAATCTGCCGCGAAAGCCGCACTCGTCCACGACTTCACGATGGAGCTTGAAGAAGGCTATGAAACCGTGGTTGGCGAAGGTGGCCACAAGCTCAGCCAGGGTCAGCGCCAGCGACTGGCCATCGCCCGTGCCCTGTGCATGAACCCATCTCTGGTGATTCTCGATGAAGCCACCAGCTCGCTCGATACACCAAGCGAATCCTTGATCCAGAAAGCACTTAAAAATCTCCTCACAGGCCGCACCTCGATCATCATCGCCCACCGACTTTCCACCGTGGTGGACTGCGACCAGATCGTCGTCATGGAACAGGGCCAAATCCTCCAGAAGGGCTCGCACAAAGAGCTGATCGCTGACCCCTCAGGCAGGTATTTTCAGCTTTGCCAGAAACAGTTTGGGATTCGTGAGACCACAAATTCCATCGACACTGCCATGGCCCAGCCTGCTCCGATCACAGACATTCACGCCCTGAACACCGAAAGCCAGTGGCTTGCCCCTTCGCGGAGGCTTTCATGAGCAGATTCAAAGCCGACAAATACGCATCTTCCGATAAATCCAAGTTGCCTGAAGAACGCCAGAAGCCAACCAGCCTCAGAAAGCCTCTGGCTCGTCTCCACCAGGAATTTCTCAGGCCCTACAGGCTCAGCTTCGCAGTCTGTCTCGTGGGTCTGCTCGTTCAATCCCTGCTCGTTCTGCCTGTGCCGATCCTTCAGGGCCGCATTCTGGACATGCTCCTGCCATTCGCTGAAGCCGCCAAAGCTGGCAAACCAGCACTCGCTGTCAGCTCACAAGTCATGTTCGGTATCGCCACAGGCCTGGCCGGCATCGTGACATGCCAACTTCTCCGCACCAGCCTCTCGTGGGCCGTTTCGAACACCACGGGCCGGATCAGTCAGGAAGTGGTCGTCGAACTGCGGGCCGCCCTCCATAAAAAATTGATGCGTCTGCCCATGGCCTATTTCGACGCCCAGCAGACTGGTCGACTCATGGCCCGTGTCACCAGCGATGTCGGTTCTATCCTCTCATTCGTCAATAGTGGCCTGCTCCAGCTCATCAACGACCTCATCCTTGCCGTGGGCATCGCCGCTCTGCTTTTCTGGCTCCAGTGGAGGCTCGCCCTGATCGCCATGGTGGTGATGCCTCTCTATATGATCAACCAGAAGATTTTTTCCGGCAAAATTCGCCAGCTATCCAAAGCGATCCGGAGTCAGGTTTCCTCGATTTACGCCTTGTTAAGCGAGCGAGTCTCAGCCGTGAGAGTCGTCCGCGGCTGCGCCCAGGAGTCCAACGAACTGGCGGAACTCGACAAACGGATCGATCACCACCGCGAACTAAGCTGGAAAAACACCCGCACTGGCGCTCTCCTCGGCCTTCTTGCCACACTCATCACTGGCCTCGGCACCATGGGAGTCCTGATGGGCGGGATTCTGCTGGTCGGTCGTGGTCGCCTGACCATGGGCGAACTTCTGGCCTTTTATAGCCTGATTGGCCAACTCTATGGGCCCATCGTCCGTCTCACCCAATTTCAGGCCACTGCCCAGTCCACCGCTGTCGCCATCGAACGCCTTTGTGAAGTTCTCGACGAACCCGAAACTGTCACGGACACACCTGACTCTCAACCCGTTATTCAGCCACAAGGTGCTATAGAGCTTAACGATGTACACTTTCAGTATCAGCCTGATGGCCCTCAGGTGATCGATGGAGTGACCCTGAATATCCATCCCGGAATGACACTCGGCATCATCGGCCCCTCGGGTGCTGGAAAAACGACCCTTCTGGCACTCATCGCAAGACTTTACGACGTTCATCCACCCACCGGGGATGGGGAAATCTTGTTCGACGGACAAAAAATCAGCCACTGGCTACTGGCCGACCTACGTCAGCAAATCGCTCTCGTTCCCCAGCAAGCTCTCCTCTTTGAAGGCACAATTCGCACAAATCTGGCCTATGCACGCCCCGATGCCACCGAACAAGACCTTCAGGCTGCTCTTGATATCGCCGACCTCCAAACCACCATCAGCCGCTTGCCAGCCGGCCTGGAAACCGCTGTGGGCGAACGCGGAGTCACCCTCTCAGGCGGCCAGAGACAACGCCTGGCCCTGGCCCGATCCATCATCGCCAAGCCTTCCGTCATGCTGCTCGACGATTGTACCAGCGCTCTCGACGCCGAAACGGAATCCCGCATTCAGGAATCACTCGCCGATCGACTCCCAGGCCGGACATGTATTATTGTGAGCCAGAAAACATCTTCTGTTCGGAATGCAGATCAGATCATAGTCATGG
Source organism: Candidatus Kuenenia stuttgartensis (assembly GCA_945874095.1). Classification (GTDB taxonomy): domain Bacteria; phylum Planctomycetota; class Planctomycetia; order Isosphaerales; family Isosphaeraceae; genus QWQI01. Next base: position 13,362 of record CAMCFM010000031.1, on the reverse strand, counting down.
ACAAAGGCAAGATTTTAGAGCAGGGAACGCATCAGGAACTGGTCGAGTTTGGAGGCTGGTATGCCTCCACTTATGCTGCTCAGACGTCGGCCATGACCGATAAAATCTACGACGAAGCCGCTTAAAAAAGAACAATTGCGAGATTCCCGAGCAAAACCGGCGGTAATCCGGAGAAAAATGTATACTGATAAACCTCAAGCACGTTTTCCAAACCAAGCCGGGTCAGATCAACCTTGGACAAGCCCACGATTCTCTTCCTGACCGGCCGACTCGCAGAATCGTCGCTGCGCCGACAGGTCGAAGAACTCTCTGAAAAAGCCGGCTTTACACCCTTGATTGAAGTCATGCCGATCTCGGTCGCAGCCCTCATGCCCGCCGACTGGATCGCCCGCCGATTGAAAACTCTGCCCTCCGTAGATATCCAAAAAGTCATCCTTCCCGGCCATGTCCGTGGAGACATCCAAACCTTGGCCGACCAATGGGGCGTGCCTGTGGAACTCGGCCCCGTCGACTTTCGCGACCTGCCCCAACACTTTGGACTGATCCGCCAGAAACCAGCCGATTTCGGCCGCCATAACATCGAAATCCTCGCCGAAATCAACCATGCCCCACGCATGACCATCCCGGAAATCCTCGAAATCGCCGACCGATATCGAGCCTCAGGTGCCGATCGAATCGACGTCGGATGCGACCCGGGGGGAGTCTGGACTGGCCTCCCTGATGCCATAAAAGCACTCATCGAACAAGGGCATAAAGTCTCTGTCGATTCATTCAGCCCAGTGGAAGTCGCTGCTGCTACACAAGCCGGCGCAGATCTTGTCCTGAGTGTATATTCCACCAATCGCCATCATGCCCTCGATTGGGGCGTGGAAGTGGTTGCCATTCCCGATGTTCCGGAAGACTTGCAAAGTCTCTTCGAAACCCGCCAATTCCTCCTCGACCATAAGATCCCCTACCGGCTCGACCCCATTCTGGAGCCTTTCGGGCACGGTCTGATGGCCAGCCTCGAACGTTATGCACAAACACGTCGCCAATTTCCCGACGATAAAATCATGATGGGCGTGGGAAATATCACAGAACTCACCGACGTCGATTCTGCCGGTATCAATACATTTCTAATTGGCATTTGTGCCGAACTTGATATCCAAAGCATACTCACGACAGAAGTCATTGGATGGGCCCGTTCAAGTGTCAGAGAGATCGACCTGGCCCGCCGTTTAATGCACTTTGCAGTCCAGCAAAAGCAAGTCCCGAAATACCTCGAACCTTTACTGGTCATGCTCCGCGACCCACGCACCCACCAGCATGGCCCAGAAACTTTAACACAGCTTCAGGCCACAATTCGCGACCCAAACTGGCGACTCTTTGCCGAAAACAGTCAGCTTATTGCATTAAATAACGAAAATTATCTCGCAGATTCTGACCCATTTGAATTATTTGAAAAAATGGGCGTAACCGATGCTTCACACGCATTTTATCTTGGATACGAACTCGCCAAGGCCAAAACCGCTCTCACACTCGGGAAATGGTATAAACAGGATCAAGCCCTCAACTGGGGCTTTTTAACCGAACCGGAACGATCGCACTGGGACGGTGAGAAAACGACCAGACCCAAAATTAAAAAGGGGCATAAGGAATGATTGTCGAAGGTGTTCTGACTACCCTGAACGACGACGGAAGCCCCAACATTGCAGCCATGGGTGCCACTGTAGAACCTTCCACCATCGGGCCAGATGGCTTGTGGACGACTTTTCAACTCCGCCCGTTTGAAGGATCCAAAACCTTCCACAACCTTTCTATCAGACCTTTTGGTGTGTTCCATTTAATTGACAACGCCGAATTACTCGCCAGAGCCGCACTTTCAGAAGCTGAAAATACCACTTTGATACCCGCTCAGTCCGTGCAGGGTTTTGTAATAGATGGCTCCGTTCGAGCTTACGAATTTCAATTGCAAATAGCAGACTGGTCGCGTCCCCGGGCAACTCTCGACGCCTCTGTCATTCAATCTCACAATTTACGCGAATGGTCAGGCTGGAACAGGGCACAGAATGCTGTTCTGGAACTGACCATCATGGCCACCCGGGTCGGATGGACTCCTCGCGATATTTTTGAATCTCAAATTGCATCACTCACCCCTCTGATTGAAAAAACGGCTGGCGAACGCGAAAAAACCGCTTGGAATTTCGTTTTAGATTATCTCGAAAAAGCCTGGTCAAAATCTGCGTCATCAGGTGATCCGGGAAGATGAATTCTGCAACCATCATCACCTCCAGTCGCCTCCACTTCGGCCTATTCGGCTGGGGCCCAAACGCGCCCCGACAGTTTGGCGGCTTTGGACTGATGATCCAAAAGCCGGGCTACAGGATTCATGCAACCATTGCATTATCCGACGAGATTCAGGCAAACCCTGACGATCAAAAAACAATCGAACGTTTAATCCCAGTCATTCGAGATCAGTTAAATCAAAATGGCTACAAACTTCCTGCCTTATCCATTAATGTTGAGAATTCCATCCCAACACATCATGGGCTTGGCAGTGGCACACAACGTTCATTCGCAATCGGCAGGCTGACTGCCGCAATCGCTGGATGGGACAACCCGACTACCTCACAAATTGCATTATTGACCAATCGGTTCCCCAGGTCTGGAGTCGGCGCCTATGGCTTTGATCAAGGTGGCCTGATCGTAGACGGTGGGCACCCATCTGGCCTTGGGCGTCATCAGGAACTTGCTCCATTAATCCATCGCATTCCATGGCCTGAGCATTGGCAAGTGATTCTTGTCACCCCTCAGGAGCCGGAAGGTGTTTTTGGAAAGAAAGAAATGGAGCTTTTTAACCAACTCCCTCCGCCATCGCTTGAATCCATGAATCAAGTCGCCAGAATGATCCATTCCGACTTTTTATCCGCCCTGGCCAATTTCGACTTTTTACCCGCCATGGCTTCGCTCGAACTTGTCCAAAAACAAGTTGGTCAGTGGTTTGCACCCGCTCAGAAAGACTCTGTTTATGGTTCCCCTTTAAGAGACTTAATCATTAAATCCATGAATTCCAGTGGCTTGAGAGGTGTCGGCCAAAGCTCATGGGGACCAACCCTGTTCGGCTTCAGCCAGTCATCGGATACGGAAATTCAATCCATGATTGACTCGATTAAAAATAAACATCCTGAAATTCCACTCAATATATTAATCACCTCAGCCTCAAATACCGGCCACCGGCTCGAATCAGACTAAAGCTTCTATCACCTGAAGTTGTGCGATATTAAAAAAACTCATGCATTCTTATCAAGAGACATGGCCCGTCCGATCAATTTCCAGAATTCTACGCCTGATTTCGAATCCAGTTTAATCCTGTCTCATTCGCATCATGAATCGCTTTGGCCACAAGTTCCGCGTTCACTGGAAATGGCATGTTGTGGATACTCTCGCCAGCAATCACCGCTCGTTCGGCAATTTTGAAGATCAATTCCGATGACGCTTCCGTCAACCCAATTTCGCCCAAAGTCACTGGCAATCCCACCGATGTGCAGAATCCAAGCACCTCTTCAATTTCTTCATTTGGAGCCTTTTCCAGCAGAAGCTGGGCCAGAGTCCCAAATGCCACTTTCTCTCCATGATAAAACGAGTGCAATTCCGGAACGATCGTCAACCCATTATGAATTGCATGTGCTGCAGCCAGGCCAGCCGACTCAAAACCAAGCCCTGAGAGCAGCGTATTGGCCTCAATAATCCGCTCAAGAGCAGGAGTAATCTCGCCCGACTTCATCGCTTCAATTGCGGCTGTCCCATCCTCGATAAGTATCTTCCAGCACAGTTCCGCTATTGCCAATGAGGCTCGGGTTGCAATTCCACCTCGCAGATTCTGTGCTCCACTACGCATGCAGGCTCGTGCTTCAAACCATGTTGAAAGTGCGTCGCCCATGCCTGCGACAAGTAGCCTCAAAGGTGCCTTGGCGATGACCTCTGAGTCCACAAGCACCAGCGCAGGATTGTGATCAAAAAGTCGAATACTTTCGACCACTCCAGCTTCCGTATAAATCACAGAAAGTGCGCTACAGGGCGAATCGGTGGAAGCAATCGTCGGGCAGACCACGCACGGCAATTGCATTTCGGCTGCAATCGCACGTGCTGTGTCAATCGCTTTTCCCCCACCAGCCGCAACGATCACAGCCGCTCCAGATGATTCTGCAAATGCCCGCCCCAAAGCAATTTCCGCCCTTGAGCATTCGCCTCCGAATGCATGCACTTGAAAAGCTCGCCCCTCTTTGGCAAACACCGACTCCCAAATGGGCATCAGCAATTCACGCGCAGATCGACCTGCAATGATACAAACAGGTCCATGAAGCCCAAGCCCGTGCATCTCATTTCCAAGGTCTCTGGTCGAGCCAGCTCCTTGTGTATATCGCAATGGAGAGGCAAAAACCTTGTGCATGGGGCTCAGTTCTTCAATTTAACTGTTTGCATGGATCCGCAGATTGGTTGAATACCGTCAGCTCGGATCACCTTCAGTAGCAGGCTTGGAACGCCTCGACAAACCCATCCGAAGTGGTGGAATCTTGGTCTCACCCTTGGGTGGAACCGGTGGAGCAGGGGGCTTCGGTGCTGGATTTACAGGTGCTGGTGCCGCTTTAGGTACGGCTGGTTTTGGATTCTGAGTTTCGGTCGTAGATACGTTAGACGCAGTCGACTTCGACTTTTTTTCCTTCTTAGCCAATTTAGCTGCCGCTGCTTCAGCAGCGGCCGCCTCGGCTGCAGCGGCCTCGATAACTTCGAGTTCTTCCACTGTTATTCCCATCTCGGCAGCCTTTTCATACTTTTGACGTTTCGCTTCCGCTTTCGCATTCACCGCTGCCCTGGAAGCTTGCTTGGCCGCAACATACTTCAAGTGTTTCTTGAGCATCGCTGCCGCTTTCCCATTCGCAGCATTGTATTTCACGTCAAAATCGTCTGGTAAAGCCAATAACTCCTCACGAGTGTAGTGGTCTAGCCAATAACACACGGAAAGCACTGCATCAAGTGGCCCCCTGATGGGCTTACCTTTCATTGCATAAAGCCGATCCAGCAAAATCGGATTCGTGACAATCGCCTTCCTAAAGCGATCCAAATGGCTGCCATAGGGTTCATTTTTCGGATGCCAAGACAAAACAGGGACGTGCTGAGTCAGAAAAATCACATCATAACCGGCAGCGATTAAAGCTGGAGTTACCTCACTCCAATCCCACAGCACCGGCACGGTTCTGCCTGACTCTAATAAATTAATGATTTCTGGGAGCGTTCGTGGAAGTTTCAAAAGATTTCCCCCTTGAATCACTGACTGGATGAATGAAAACGGCGTTGACTTGAATCGGCCTCGGATTGATGATTCCCAACTGAATGGCCGAACCATCAACATGCCTTTGGATCATACGGACGAACCAGTCAATATATTACCAAAAAAACATCGAGAATTGCTTCACTGTTCTGCCCGAAAATCTTTTTTTCCAAAAGTGATTCATCGTCATGGCAAATTGCCTTCCCCAGAAATAGCCGTCTGCAGGCTTGCCTTGTCGATCCATGAATTGCCAAAGCAAGCCTCTGCACCAAAGAGGTGCGAGCTTAACCTCTTATATTTAAACCTGTTACGAAACACCTACCAAAACCAGGATCGCCACTCCAAGACGGAGCGCGCCTCTTACCGGAAAACCTAAAGCAACGAATCTCCCCTGATGACCACGTTTCAACCGCTCATTTATTTATCCAGTTCCGATCTGTGAAGGCCTCGTAGAGGACTCATCTTCTCCTCCAATCGTACAAGGCAATCGCGGTCGCAACCGATGCGTTCAGCGATTCGACATGCTCGGCGATCGGAATCCCAACTTTCACCACGTTCGGCAAGTCCTTGGGCAGGCCCGGCCCCTCTACTCCTGGAAGTAACGCAAACGAATCAGGCCAGTTCTGCTCGTGAATCTCCACCCCATCTGCTCCTAAAGCAATCAAGGGAACTTTCATATCCGGCAGGTCGCGAATCGAAGGCCCTGAAAACAGGTTTAATTCCAGAATCGGCGGCCCTCCTGCCCTCAAGCTCTTGGGATGAAACGGATGTGAAGCCTCTTGTAACAAAACCACCCGATCCACATGAAATGCCGCTGCTGAACGCAATACAGCACCCACATTTTCCGGATCCTGAAATGGAACCAAAAGCGTACAGCCCGGCAAGTCGTCAGACTGCAAGTCAATCGGCTGCAACTTCGGCACCCGCACACGCAGAATTGGCGATTTGGTCCCAAACTGGTCAAGATCTTCCCATAAAGGCTTCACAAACCTTAGCCAGCTCACAGATGCATCACATTCTGAAGGCGGTGGAGGCCCATCACGATCCGTAATCCAAGCATCAATGCGTTCCGGAAAATTTCTCAGCACTTCCTCCACCATCTTGCGACCACTCACCAAAGCCATGCCCTGCTTGCGAATCCCACGACCCTGCTGAATATCCATACATGTCTGATAATTCGGATTCGTCGTACTTGCAATCTCTCGAATCTGTCTTGATATCAGACTCTCAGATCGATCATCCGACTCATCAAGCCCACGATCATTCTGATGAAGAACTGCAACTCGTTCATAAACCAGCAAACGCCGGTGATTTGTCGATTCCGGAAGCGTATAACGATGATCCTCAACCAGCTGAAACTCTTCGCCATATTGCTCTTTGGCTGCAACAATCTCCGTATCGCAGTCCGGGCCTTTCATTAATATCAATCGGCCACCAACTTCCAAACAATTCCTGACCCGATGCAATGTCTCAGAAACCTCGGCCACCGCCCGCGTAATCACCCCGCCCATCTTCTGCACAAACTTCGGCGAAATCTTCCCGCTAAATATCTCTATATCCTTCAAGTCGAGTTCCCGAACCACATCTTCCAGAAATGCACATCGAGCCGCTCTTGTATCCGCAAGAATCATCGGCAGTTCAGGTCTTGCAATTTTAATGATGATTCCCGGCAGCCCCGGCCCTGTCCCCATATCCAGCAAGGGGCCAGGCAAATTCGTGAGCTTTCCAGGCAGAAGGCAATCCACGTAGTGCTTTAATACCATCGCTTCAAAATTATGAATTCGCGTCATGTTCAACTCTTCGTTGGCCTGACGCAGCATGGTATGATACTGCCAGATTAAATCAATCGTACGCTCATCAAGTGGGAAACCCCAGCGTGCCAGAAGTTGTCTCAATCGCTGTGGGCTTGGTCGTTGAAATGACATTTTTAGATTCTATTCGATTCAGAGAGTTTGTATTTTCAGATTCACGTCACACGGCAATCCACTTAACTCGAAGCACTCCGGTAACTTCGCAAAGCTCGCTGAAAGAACCAGCGACTGGCCGCTAATGAAGCTACGGTCACCACCATAATAAAACAAACCATCTTTGGTTCGATGGTTTTCACCATCACTCGCGATGGGACATTCACGACCAGTAGAATTGGCAGTATGTAGGTAAAAACCAGATCAAGGCTATTCGCCCAGCCCCTTTGAAAAATCTCGCGAGGATATCTCGCCAGACTTGAGAAAAGCCACCACATTTCCATCAGACTCTGATTTCTGACCAGCCAAACCGAAAACGAGGTTAAAACCAGCATAAATGAATATGCGATAGCCACCCCACAGGTAAATGTGATTGCGAACAATGCAACCCGCAGCGCATCAAACTCCCAGCCTTTATTCCACAACGAAACAGCCATGACGCAGAAACCCATGATAATATTGGGCGAAACCGACCAGTCGACCCGGCGACAGGTGATTAGAAATTGCTCGTCGATCGGCTTAAGGAGCAGAAAATCCAGGTCGCCTGTTCGGACAAGGTTGGAAAACTCATTGCAGTTTTCGAGAAAAAGTGTTTCAAGCACACCATTAATCGCGAAGAAACAGCCGACAAAAAACAGGTAGTCCTGCTTCGGCCAACTTGCCACCATACTGGTTCGTGCAAAAACCGTTTCGTAAAATGCCAGAAGAATGCCAAGCCAAAGAACCTCCACAGCCACTTTCACCAGAAAGTTACCGCGCAGCGATAACTCCCGGATCAGGGTGAACATACCAAGTCGTCCCAGAAGACGTGGATATCGCTTCCATGTTTGACTTGGTGGTGCAGGAAAGAATTCATGAGTCGGTGATTGCGATTGCATTTCTACTTTAGCCTCCATATGCGCCATAGTGCCGAAGGCCACGCCTGTATAGATACCGTGCCAACAAGGCAAAGAACAATGCCCAGAATGCTTCCAGAGCAAGCCCCCAGATCAAATCATTGCCTTGCACCTTGCCCAGATAAACCACGGCAGGAAAATAGGCCATATATTGAAATGGCAGGGCTTTCAGAAAGCCCGCCCAGAATGTGGGCAAAAGGTCGATGGGGAGCATCTGTCCGGAAGTGAAATAGTTCAGAGTGATCACAATATAGAGAATACTCGTGACATCAAGAAACCAGAACCCCACCATCCCGACAGCTGCCTCAAAATAGAATCCGATCAGAAAGCTCAGGATCAGGCTTAAAAGATAGGCTGCACAAATGGAAGCGGATGGGATGCCGTCGAAATAAAATCGACAGAGGTAAAAGATGATCCCGTAAGGCAGTGCAGCCATCACAATATAAGTCACTTTGTGAGCCGCCCGATAGCTGATCAGATATCCAAGCAGGTCGAGCGGCTGGATGAGGTATTTTTTAAGTGTCCCCTCACGAATTTCACGAGAGATCCCAGCCGCGAGGCCAGGCATACTCGAAAACATCCGGCTGATGTGTACCAGAAGTAGATATGCAATCATTTCGCGATACTTGAAACCGGCCAGGGTATCCTTGCCTGATCCTTCATAAATCGCCTGCCACAAAAGGATGGTCGTCACCATCGGAAGCATGCGGAGAAAGGTGCCGAGTAGAAAGTCGGCCCTGTAAGTCATGCGTTCGGCAAGCGAAACGCGAAAAACCCGGTAATATTTATGCCAGGTGGCAGACCAGTTCGGCGATTGCAACTCATATTCCATCTCATCTTGGTCAGGTTTTAATGCAGTTGTCATTCGCCTGTACCACCTTCTTCAAAGACTCTGGCAATCAACTGTTCCAAAGGTGGATCCTGCACACTCACATCCGCAATCGTATGCCTGGCCAGAATATTCGAAAGCACTTCAGCCACATTGGGCCGCTCCACTCGAAGTTCCACGGTCGGTCCTTCAATCGTACCCACCAAACCATATTGCGAAAGATCGGGTGGCGGTGCGTCGGCCTGAAATTCGATTTTCAGGATTTTTTCCTGACCAAATTTATCGCGAATCCCCGAAAGCTCTCCATCATAGATCAACTTTCCGTGTGCAATCACCAGCACCCTCCGACACAAAGCCTCTACATCCCTCATGTAATGGCTTGTTAATAAAACTGTGACTTTATTCCGCTCGTGATATTCCCTCAAGCATTTCTGGATCGTTACCTGAGCCACCACATCAAGCCCAATCGTTGGCTCATCAAGCAGTAATAGCCGGGGCCGGTGCAGAAGGGCTGCAATCAATTCCATTTTCATCCGTTCGCCCAGCGATAACTCTCGAACTGCTTGCCGAGTCAGGTCTTTCACGCCCAATAGTTCAATCAGTTCACCAAGAGTCTGCTGAAACTGCTGCTTCGGAATATTATAAATCTCACGATGCAACTCAAAACTGTCAGACGCTGGAAGATCCCACCAAAGCTGATTTTTCTGACCCATCACCAGTGAAAACTGGCGACGATACTGGTCCTGACGCTCCCATGGGACATATCCAAGCACTTTTGCCGTACCCTGACTCGGATAAATCAAGCCTGACAACATCTTTAAAGTGGTGGTTTTGCCTGCCCCATTAGGGCCAAGAAATGCCACGAATTCGCCGGATTCAATCGAGAAAGAAATATCCTTGACCGCTTCCACCGTGTTGTATTCGCGTTTAAACAGGCCTTGGACAGCCCCTTTAAATCCCTCTTTTTTGCGAAATACGCTATAATTCTTCGAGATGTGGTCAACTTCAATGATTGGCGGCATTTTTACTGTCAAAGCCTCAGAGTCGTGGTTCGGCACCGTTTGATCAGTCGGTACTCGATTGTTCCGCATTCTTGTCCGCTTATCATCAGCCATTGACGCTTTTTTTTCAAGTAAAAAACGCCTGATAGAGATCTGCCGTACTCCTTGAAACCATTTTCAGCAATCCTCTGTCGAGCCTTTTCTAAACACGTTGATTTCATGAGTCCCAATTCGCCCATCATGAATTGCTGTGCCGACCAAAACACCTTTCACTGGCAATCTCGAAATTTCTTGTAAGTCCTTTACACCACTCACTCCACCGCCAAGCCAGATTTCCAGACCTGGAATTTCGGCGACTATCTTCGCCAGTTCATCCCCGCCAGTCGTCCCCAAACCAGTACCAACCCGGCCCAGATCAAGCATAATAAAGCTTTTAACGCCAATATGATACGCCACTTTTACCACATCCAGCATCGTGGTCGATTCAGGCCAGTGATTCGTTTCCGGAAATAAGAGTTTCCCATCCCGACAATCCAGACTCACCATAAATTGATCTGCCGAAGTTTGAGAATCTCGCACAATCTGACACAACTTTTCCGGCCCATCCAGCGATTCGAGGCCAAGGATCAAACGATCCACACCCGCCTCACGAAGGCTGATGGCTCGCTCAGCTGTCTGGGTTCCGGCATCCACCCAGAGCTTTACGCCTCGCTTCACAATTCTCTCATAAAGTCCCACATCAGGCTGATTTTCAAGGATCGAGTCGAGATCAGCCAGATACACAATCTCCAGCCCCAGTTTGGTAAGATAAGCTCCGGCCAACTCTTCAGGATCACTTGCCAAAGGCGTTACTACAGACATCAAAGCCTGATATTGACTGCGATTACCGCCACGAGCATGAACCGCTTTTCCGCCAAGAACATCAATGACAGGAATGATTTTCATGATATGGTGATGACCTGATTGCGGACCAAAACCGAGAATCTGAAGGGCGACGTTTTCGTGAAACGCATCTTGATTTATGAGCATTTGACCGGCGGAGGCATGGCTGGCCAGGATTTGCAGATGAGCTGGCTGATGGAAGGTTCTGCCATGCGTAAGGCTGTTGTGAAAGCCTTTCAGGAGGCCGGTTGCACGGTCTCGACTCTCCAGGATAGCCGTTTACCGCTCGATATCGACATCGAAGCCACTCAAATCAGCGATCCACTCGAAATCCAGCCTTCATTATGGAGTGCGATGCGAGCGACTGACCATGGAATTTTGATCGCTCCTGAAACCGGCGGAGCCTTGGCCGACTTGGTCCAATGGACACAACATGTTCCAGAATGGAGCCTTGGGTGTACTCTTGATGCTATCCGATTATGTACAGACAAACTCGAATGCTCGAAATTTCTCAAAGCAAACCAGATCTCCCACCCGCAGACCTGGACCGCGGATCATCCCGATCACCCCTGGACCAAATCCGCAAATTTCATCGTGATCAAACCACGGGACGGCGCCGGTAGTCTGGACACTTTCAAAACGCCTAACAGTTTTAATATAAAACACTTATGCAATACCGATTCCACCCAGACATTGATCCAGCAATTTCATTTAGGAACCTCGATGAGCCTTTCCGCCATATGCGATGGACGCGGTGGAGTCTCTCCGATCGGCGTCTGCTCCCACAATCTCAATCCAATCCCTTGTGCTGATAACACTTGGGATCTTTCCGATTATGAACCAGCAAACGAACCTGATTTCCCTGTGGAATTGTTGCAGAACTGCCTGAAGACGCTGCGAATCACGCCTGGGCTGAGAGGCTGGGTAGGTGTTGATTTTCTTTGGAACGCTGAACTTGAGACCGATACGGTGATCGAAATCAATCCCCGGCTGACGTCTTCGTTCTGCTGGATCGAAAAAGACTTAATTTCATCCAAAATTGCCAGCCAATGGCTTTCCATTCCAACACCTCAACCCCTATAATGGATAGTCAAATCCGTTTTCAGGGCGAAAGTCTAGACAAGAGTTGAAAAATGAGTTCTGTTTATCTCGGCCTCGACATTGGTGGTGCAAACATAAAGGCTTATGACTCAAAAGGGCGTGCAGAATCGGTGACGTTCGCCCTTTATCGGGAGCCTGAACGACTGGCAGACGAAATCCGATCTCTGGCCGCTCGCATGGCGTCACCTGATAGCGTCCTAATCACCATGACAGCCGAACTTTGCGACTGTTTTTCAACACGCAGGCAGGGCGTCCTAAAAATTGTTTCCGACCTTGAAAGTATCTACAATCCAGGGATTTTGCGTATCTGGGGCGTCGACGGTGCATTCCATTCCACAACAACCATCAAGGCCAATCCCGCGCTCGCCGAAGCCTCAAACTGGAAGGCGCTGGGCGACTGTCTGGCTAACGACTACTTCCAACACAAAAGTGGACTGGTGATCGACATCGGTTCAACAACGACCGATATTCTAGCCGTTTCTCATGGCAAAATCTTGAGCGATTCCCGGACCGATCTGGATCGTCTTCAATCCGGCGAACTGGTCTACATAGGGGTAAACCGGACGGCCCTTTGTGCTGTCACCGACTCCGTAAAATATCGCGGCACAAACACGCCCGTCATGCGCGAACTCTTTGCAACCACTGGGGATATCTATTTAACTTCTGGTGATATTCAGGAAGATCCGGACGATTTATCGACCGCCAATGGCCGGCCTGCAACACGAGTAGAAGCTCGCCACCGACTGGCCCGGTTGATTGGCCTGGATTACGAGCATTTCGCAGAGCAGGATGCCACGAGCATGGCCAGCCAGATGGACAAGAAGGTGGTCAAAATCATTGATAAATCGCTGCAAAAAGTCGTACAACGACTTCCCAACCAACGTGTTGAGCAAGTTGTGGTCTCTGGCTCAGGCTCGTTTCTTGGTCAGCGGATCGCAAGAAAATTTGTTCCTGAAGAATCAATCCTGAATCTGGAAACGATCTGGGGCCCAGATCAAGCCAGTGCAGCGTGTGCTGTTGCCTTGGTGAAACTGGCCGAAAGGACGTTGAAGTCATGATTCCCCGCCCCGAAGACTGGACCCTTCCATCACGTGGAGTGATTGTGATTAAACTTGGTGGGAGTCTGTTGTTATGGCCTGGGTTACCGGACCGGCTGAGACGATTCCTAGATTGGGCACGCTCAGAAGGTGCGATGACGATCCTGATGACTGGAGGAGGCGAACCAGCCAACTTCATCCGCAGCATGGACGAATCTCATCAGATGCCGCGGCGAATTTCCCACGACATGGCCGTGCGTGCCATGGATCTGACAAGCCATTGCCTGGCCGCTCTGATGGAACCTGACCTGAAGGTGGTGGATCACTTTTCGGAATTTGCTGAT
>CAMCFM010000030.1 GCA_945874095.1 Candidatus Kuenenia stuttgartensis | reverse complement strand
TTGATGGTCACGTTGACGATGAAATCGCAGCCGGCCAATAATGCAATCTTGGTATTTTCTTCGTGAACAGGGTTGCCTTCGAGGAAACCACAGTCGGCTTTAGGATGTTCCAGAAGGCTTGGTCCGTGCCAGACCTTGACGGTTTCGAGTGCAGCCAGGCCGGGGCAGATCAATTTGCGTCCACCTGAATATCCAGCCATCAGGTGCGGTTCGATCAGGCCAACGGTGATTTTCAGGTCGGCCTGAACGTAACGCTTGTCGATCCAGGCAGGAATTCCACGATCGGTGGTGCCGAGATAAGCGTGTTCTTCGAGTCGAGTTCCGTAGTGATCTTCAATCCGGTAATTTGCCACAATTCCCGAACCAAGCATTTCCAGGCGCTCAGCCTCGGTTGAAGGCCTGTGCATTCCTGTGGCCACGAGAAAGAAAATTTCATTGCGAGCGATACCCGCCGATTCGAGGATCGGCAGCATGGCCTCGGCGATTGTTTGGTTTGGGACAGGTCGGGTGATGTCGCAAATTACGATGCAACATGAGTTTCTGCCTTTTGCGAGCTCTGCCAGAGCGGGGGTACCGGTGGGGTTGGCCAGCTTTTCGGCGATCACAGGAACTGGATCTGAAATCGGGATGGCCGGATGAATTTCCAATGGCCCGACCACGTGAGGGTGATTGATTTCAACATCCAGACCAGTTCGGTCGTAGGCCAGTTTCACTCGCATGGGCGTTTTTGAATCCAGAATGATAGATGGTTGCTGAGAAAATCAGACGCTGAAGATGAAGAATTCCAGCCGACGTTTTTTGTTCGTCTGCTGGAATCAGTTGATCAGATTATATCATGATTATGAGTAGGTTCGTTAGTGACTTGGCAGATGTGTTGCAGCTGGAACCAGAATCATGTCCAGGGGGTCGGTGGCCACAGCCGCATTGCCGTCGCGATTGGTATAAAGGTCGTTGTCGAGTTTGCCGACCTGACGATTTCGGATGAACGAGGTATGGCCATCTGCGAAGATCACGTTTTGGCCGTATCCACCGTGGGTTGGGCTGTTTCCTGCCTGAACCTGGAACTTGGAGTTGTAGGTTGGCCTGTCAGCCACGAGCGGTAGGATGGCTCGAAAGGGATCGACTTTGGATCGTTCCAGATGGCGAACGCCTTGAGTACCGGCCACTCCAGGATGAATTGCGTAAGCTTCAGCCAGAAGGCTCGTGAATTTCAGATCCAACTCTTCTGTAAAATTCCTAAGTTCTTGCCAGCTCGGTAATTCACCAACGCAAACCTCGTCAGGACAACTGGGGCAGGTGAGGGGGACGGTTTTATCAAGGTGCCCTGAATGAAGGAGCAGACTGATGGTCGCCCCCACGGGCAGTCGATTATCGTGTACGGCAGCGTTTGCATACATATTGTATGAGGTGGAATATTGTTCCATTCCACGCCAGAGTTGCAGGAGATTGCTCGAGCAGGCCAGATTGGCGGATGTGAACTGAGCTCTTTGGAGGGCAGGAATGGAGCCTAAAACGAAAGCGAAAAAAACCGAGGCGGCAACCGCAATATCTGCCGCCCTCCACCTGGGCTTAAAAATCAATGGCTCTCGCAATTCGTCGTTGATCTGCTCGTAATCTTTTATTCGTGATCTGGTTCGGTCAAGTAGCCCTGATGGCGGCTCAAAGGCATCCGCCGATTCGTCGTCCAATCCATCGTCAAGTAAGAGAAACAAATTCTGACGAATTCGGTCGACTTTGAGAGAGCGGGCCTCAGAGACCTCGTCCGGCAAAGGTGAATGGATTTGGAGGAAGCCCCTGGGAGGTTCGTCGTCCAGTAATCCGAGGGCGATGCCGATGAGGTCTTCGGAATCGTCATCATCCTTGGGAGTGTTTGAAAAAGGCTTCATGGGATCAATCCTCGTCCTCGTTCGACATGTGGTCAATCCTGGCCTTTTCAGCGATTTTCGAAAGTGCTGAATGGAGGCGTGATTTGACCGTGCCTACGGGC
Source organism: Candidatus Kuenenia stuttgartensis (assembly GCA_945874095.1). Lineage (GTDB taxonomy): Bacteria > Planctomycetota > Planctomycetia > Isosphaerales > Isosphaeraceae > QWQI01. Next base: position 14,620 of record CAMCFM010000030.1, on the reverse strand, counting down.
ACATTTAAGATATCGGCAATTTCACGGTATTTTAGATCTTGATAGTAGGCCAGAACCAAAGTTTCACGGAGCTGTTCAGGCAAGGAGTCGATCGACTTCTTGACCCACTCACGCCGTTCCTCGGTTTGAATGCTTGCAAGGGGATCTATGTCGCGACTGGTCAGCAAGGCTTCAAGTCCATTACGCTGTGGTTCGCCATCCGCATCAACACCTTGTGCTGAAAGGCTTTGGGTTGGGTGGCGGCCCACTCGTCGCAGGGAATCAATGGCTTGGTGATTTGCGATGGCATAGATCCATGGCTTGACGGGCCTTCCCTCTTCGTAGAGGTGGCGTTTTTGATGGATTTGCAGGAATGTGTCTTGAAACACATCGTCAGCCAAGCTGGCATTACCCATGTATCGAACGAGGTAGCGATAGATTTCGCGTTCGTAGCGCGCCATGAGAATACCGAAATCAGAGTCGTTCCCCATGTCGCGGTATCGCAACATCAGGTCGTTATCTGAAAGGCCATCAGCATCAGGCAACGCCGCTCGGCTTTCACCTTTTACTACGCCGAGTTTTAACGTTGTGTTCGCCACTGTTTCTGAAATTCCATGAAAAAAGTGTGTCACACCAGAATATCGCGAATGACTCGTCCGCCCACATCCGTCAGGCGCTCGTCACGGCCGCTGTGTAAAGTCGTTAACTTCTTATGGTCAAGGCCCATACAGTGAAGGATGGTGGCGTGAATATCGTTGATGTGGGCCTTGCCCGACACCGTGTTCAAGCCGATTTCATCCGTCTCTCCGTAAATTTTTCCGCCCTGAGTCCCACCGCCGGCGAACCACATGGAAAAACCGGTCGCGTTATGATCACGGCCCCGGCTCCCCCTCTGAGCGACAGGAGTTCTGCCGAATTCTCCGCCCCAGATCACCAAAGTTTCGTCCAGCAGACCGCGTCGTTTCAAGTCGGTCAAAAGTGCCGCCACAGGTTGATCCGTTAAGCCACACATCTTTTCGTGGTTTGCATTTACGTCGTCGTGAGCGTCCCACTGCATCGCCACAGGGCCACCGCCGGAATAGAGCTGGACGAACCTCACTCCACGTTCCACAAGTCGGCGTGCAACCAGACATCGGCGACCAAATTCGTCGGTTCGTGGGTTGCCGACTCCGTAGAGCTTTCCGGTCTCCTCAGGCTCGTTTGACAAGTCGACGGCCTCAGGAGCCTCTGCCTGCATCCGGAAGGCGAGTTCGTAACTCGAAATTCGTGCGGAAAGCTCGGCATCACCCGGTTTGAGCGACGATTCATTGAGATCTCTCAGAAGATCTAAAGTCTTACGCTGGCGGTCTCTGGAGAATTCAGGGCTGGCTGAGGCAAGATTTACAATCGGATTCGGGCCGGCTCGAAACAACGTGCCTTGATAAGCGGCCGGCAGGTATCCACTGGACCAGCACGGGGCTCCACCTTCCGGAGTGCCCTCAGGCTGTCCCATCACGACATATGCAGGAAGATTTTCAGATTCTGATCCTAAGCCGTAAGTCAACCAGCTGCCAAGACTTGGGTGGCCCATGAAAATCCGGCCTGAGTTCATTTGATAGTGGGCAGGGGCGTGAATCACGCTGTCCACCACGCAGCTTCTCACTAGAGCGATGTCGTCGGCCAAAGGGTGCATGTACGGAACGAGATCCGACATGTCCATGCCCGATTCGCCGCACTTGAACCACTTTCGCGAGGTACCCAGACAGATCGGGTCGTTTTCCAGGAACTGGCTGTTGATCTTGCCAAAACTCTCTGGAAGTCTTTTGCCATTAAGCCGGTCGAGGGAAGGCTTTGGGTCGTAAAGCTCCATCTGGCTGGGACCACCGACCATGAACAGAAAAATGCAACGCTTGGCTTTGGCCGCAAAGTGGCCGGGACGATCTGCGAGCGGGTTTGCCAGCGACGAACCGTCCGCAAAACTGCGGCCTTCTGTCCCGAGCAGGTGTTGGGCTGCCAGCCAGCCAAAGCCAGCCCCAATTGTCTGAAGAAATTCGCGACGCGATGACGAAATCGGAGGAGTCTGGACAGTTCCAAACGGGCCTGGACAACGTTGTGTTGTGCCGGACATGGGCAAAATCTCCATTCCTTTTTCGAGGTGCAGTCAATGAATACAGATCATTGTACCATAATCAGGTTCTTTATAGTAGATATGCGATCACTTTCAAGCGTCTTATGACGATTGATCAGGGTATGTAAAGGAATTCATTGAGATTCAATAGAGTCAGGCTCAAATCGGTCCAGGCTTTATCGGATGGATTCTGGCCGAGAAACTTCGTGATTTTGGAACGCTCGATGTCGGTTGGCTTTCTGGCCAGAACACGCTCGTAAAGGTCATCAATACCATGATTTAAAGTTGTATCAAGGCTCGCCAACACCGCCAGTTTCCGGGCTGCCGTCTGGGTGAATTGACTATTGAGCAGTACCAGAGCCTGAGGCGCGTGAGTGCTGACCGACCTCACTGGGCAGGGCGACTGCGTGTCGGGCGCATCAAAGGCGTCGTACATCGCGTAATGCACGTTCCGCTTGCGATATACGAAAATCGATCGACGGTTGAATTCTTCCGGATTCAGATCCACAGGCCAAAGGTCCACCACCTCGGCTTCTGTAAAAATCAGCTCCTTAATCTCATTCTCAATCGGAACCTTTACTCCCGGACCACCCATTTTAACATTCAATTGGCCAGTGACCGTAATAATGGAGTCGCGCAGGCCTTCCGCTTCCATCCGTCGACGATTTATCCTGTAGAAGCTCTCGTTATCCGGATCGTCGCGTTCCTGATCACCCACAGTAACGTCGGATCTCATTTGATAGACATGACTTGTAACCATCAGTCTGTGAAGTGGCTTGAGCTTCCAGCCGCCTTGAACCAGCTCGGATGCAAGCCAGTCCAGCAATTCCGGATGGCTTGGACGTTCGCCCCTGGTCCCGAAGTCGGATGGGGTTGCGACAATCCCCCTGCCAAAATGGTGGTGCCAGAGTCGATTCGCAATCACTCGGGAAACAAGCGGATTGGTGGGGTTTGTCAGCCATTTTGTCAACTCGATACGACGGCCTGAACTCTTTTCGGGAGCAGCCGTTTTCGCATCGGTCCAAGCCTTTTCGCCCACAGAGGCCATCACAATACCGGGCGGTCTTGGTTCGACCAAAGGGCCATGGTTGCGGTAATCGCCACGTCGATAAACGTAGGTCTCAGGAGGCTTTTTCTTGTCGTCCTTGACCGCAAAGGCATGAGCCGGAGGTTGAGGGCGGGTTCGATCAAGTTCGTAAACGGCTTTTTTGAGCTTTTCACGCTCGGCGAAATCTTTCGGATTTTTCGCAACCAGCTCCGCAACTTCTTCCCAGTGAACGGTTAAGGCTGTATTGATCCCGTCCGCAAGTCTTTGCTCTTCAGGCGTTCGCTTGTCCTTTGGCTTGGCCAAAATGGTTCTCTCATTGACAGTGAGACCATCCTCTTTTTCTTTCTTAAGCTTCGTCCGATAAGGCACTTCCAGCTCGGCCTGACGCTTCTTTAACGGCGCAGCCAAGTCGTCGATCCGCTTGTTCTCTGCAGCAATCTTGTCTTTCTCGGACTTGGTCGCGATCTCGGCTTCAACCAGTTCCGAGCCAGCCCAGAACGATTGGAGGCGGTAATAATCGGTCGTTGGAATCGGGTCGAATTTGTGGTCGTGGCACCTGGCACAAGCCACAGTCATTCCTAAAACGACGGAGCCGACTGTGCCTGTGATTTCCGTCATGTCATTCTGACGCTTCACTTCCTCAGGAATATTTCCGCTCACAACTTCTCTGGGGCCACTTCTGACAAATCCCGTTGCTATCAAGCCTTTAGGGTCGTTTGGATAGAGCTCGTCTCCAGCAAGTTGAGTGGCCAGGAATTTGTCGTAAGGCATGTCGGAGTTCAGGGCGTCGATCACCCAGTCGCGATATCGCCAGGCGTCAGGCCTGTCGGCATCAAGCTCAAACCCATTAGAATCCGCATAATGGGCCAGGTCGAGCCAGTGCTGTGCCCATCGAATTCCATAAGCTGGAGAGGCCAGAAGGCGATCGACCAACCGCTCGTAAGCATTTGGAGATGAGTCGTTTAGAAACAATCGGATCTGTTCAGGAGTCGGCGGAAGGCCAGTCAAGTCGTAGGTGACCCGCCTGAGAAGTGCCGATTTGTCCGCGTCGGGCGCGTGCTTGAAGTTCAGATCCTCAAGACCTTTAAGGATAAAACGGTCAATCGGATTTCGAACAAACCCAGCCTCTTTGACCTGAGGCACCTCAGGGCGAACCACAGGCTTAAACGACCAGTGATCCTTCTGATCAGCACGAAACTGTTCTGGCTGGGCAACGCTTGATTTTACAGGCTCAGCCGAATGGATGAAATGTGCCGGAAACAAAATTAGGATTGCGATTGCCAGAAGTCTGGCACATTGTCGGTGGAAACGACGTAATACACTGCTGGATAAGGCATTGTCAAGCTGGAACATGATTCGGATTGGTTCCTGACAAGACGGATGAGGATGAGCTATGGCTTTAGTGTACAAAATTTCTTAGAGTTTTAATACAAAGTTTTGCAAGACATTCAAGCAAATTGGCAAGTCTTTTGAGGTGGCATGGACAGTTATCCCGCAATAAGCTATTTTTTGACCCATCTGGAATCATGATTCGTGCAACGATGGCATCGGACGCCAAATTGATGAACATCTCGAATGTCCGGCATGATGCCGCTCAAAAAAACATCCAGCCCGCAACTCACATTGCAGCTTCACAAAGCGTTACTCCAAAACCACTTCGGGTGGCTCTAGTACACGACTGGCTGACCGGCCTGCGAGGTGGCGAAAAATGTCTGGAGCGGCTCTGCCTGCTGTTTCCCGATTCCACGATTTATACCTTGATCCACGCTCAGGGCCGAGTCGGTCCAATCATTGGCGGCATGAAGATCAAGACCTCTCCGCTTCAGAGAATTCCGGGCGTGACCAAAATTTATCGTCAGCTTTTGCCGATCATGCCCTGGGCGGTTCGAAGGCTGAAGATTGAAAATGTAGACGTCGTTATCAGCCTTTCGCATTGTGTCGCAAAAGCGGTGCAAGTGCCTGAGGGGGTTCCACATATCTCCTATTGTTTTACACCAATGCGATATGCCTGGGACGGCCGTGCTTCTTACCTTGAGAAGTGGCCAGTTGGAAGCATCAAACGGCGTCTCCTGGAACATATTCTCGACCGATTGGCTCGCTGGGATGCCCGTACAGCGTCCGGAGTCACGCAATTTGTCGCCATCTCTGAAACGATCAAAGCCCGTATCCTGCGCAATTACTCACGAACAAGCGTCGTGATTGCTCCGCCGGTTGATACCGATTACTACCAGCATGATACGAGCGTAAAACGCGAAGATTTCTATCTGGCGGCGTCGGCACTCGTTCCATATAAGCTGATCGACCAGGCTGTGGAGGCTTGCAATCGGTTGGGGAAAAAGCTGGTCGTGATTGGATCAGGCCCTGAGCTTGAAAATTTGCGTAAGCTGGCCGGACCAACCGTTCAGGTGATGGGCTTCCAGCCCGACGAAGTTTTGCGTGACCATCTACGCCGTTGTCAGGCCCTGATTTTTCCAGGCGATGAAGATTTCGGAATTCTTCCGATCGAAGCCCTCGCATGTGGGACACCTGTGATCGCTCTCGGGCGCGGCGGGGTGGCCGAAACAGTCGACGATTCTGTGGGCAGACTTTATCTAGAGCCGTCCGTGGAATCACTTTGCCAAGCGATCGTGGACTGGGAGGCCATGCCTCAGAACCCCCAACTAGCCAAAATCGCCCGCCAAAAGGCCGAGCGATTTGCTGTGGATCAGTTCGACCAAGCGATTCTGAGTCTTATCAGATCGTTTCAAAGTGTCAGAAATTCAGCCGAAACGCTCTCAAATATCAGGGTAAAGGCAGGCTGAGCCAGCGCTCAAATCCTGCCTCTAGATTGACTTAAGTCAGCTTCTGGCCTTGTTCTTTTCGGTAGCAGCGGCTTTGACTTCTGCGATCGTAACGGGGACTCCTCCACGACGCTTAGATTCGTCAGCCGCTTCCATAAAGGCGAACATTTCGATTGTTTCCTGAGCCGAAACCGGTGGCTTACCATCCTCGAAAAACTGGCAGATTTTTTCGACCAGTGGCTGGTACCCGGAATAGCCCATGGCATGATAGATACCCTTCGAGCCGAACACGGTGGTTCCGTAATCGGCCTTGCCTTTGCGGATACCTCGGAAGGTTCCAATCCGGCCGTCGGACCAAATGCCCGTAACCACATCAAAATCGGCTGTGTGAATGCGGGTCACAGATTGGCACCCGGTGCCCATGATCGTGAACAGGCTTTCCACGCCGTGTACGCCGTACCAGAACAGGTCGGGGTGATGCTCTTCAAGCGAGCAGGGGCTGAACGCGACTGCTCCTAGAATATCCCCTACAGCCGGATTATTTGTGGCGCCCATGGTCGACTTCGAATACCGCAGAGAACTTGACGAGAAAATGGGCACGCCAGCCTTCTCTGCAAGCTCATAGATCAAAATCGCATCGGCCAGCGAACCAGCCACAGGCTTATCAACAAATACAGGCTTTTTAGCCTTCAGAACGGGCTTGATCTGTTCCAGGTGGGGGCGTCCATCGACCGATTCGAGAAACACCACGTCCACATCGGGCATCATCGCTTCAATACTGTCGTAAATCTTCACTCCGTGCTTGTCTCGCAGGGTTTCTGTATAACCAGCCACCCGGTCAATGCTCGAAGGGATGTCTTTCGATCCGCCCGGAAAAGCGGCCGTCACCTTAACATTTGACAATACGCCTTTGGCCTTGGCGGGATCGTTCAGAAGTCCTGCAAAAGCAACCACATGCGATGTGTCCAGGCCGATCATTCCAGCACGCAGGGGCATGTCGGCGAATGGGGTCAGATTGGCAGTCTCAGCAGCATAAAGCGAGATCTTGGAAAACATGGAAGCTCCTACACCGGCTGCGATGGTCTTCAGGCTTTCGCGGCGATTTGGCTCGGTCATGATTGTGGTGGTCCCTTGAACGAGTGATGGCTGGAATTCAGGCTGGTGAGTATGAGGATATCCGAACCGACCATCGAAAGAAAGGGCTTGCTATTATGAATGTAATCGATTGAAATTCAAAAGAGAAGAATCCGAACCAGTTTCGTCTCAACGATCCATCCAACTGATTTCCCTCGAGCCTTATGCCGTGAACCAACCTCTATTTGATATGAAGAATCGACGAGTGCTTGTCACCGGTGGCTCCTCCGGAATTGGACGCGCAATTGCTGAAGCCTTTGCTGCATCCGGAGCCGATGTCATTGCAACCGGAGTGAATCAAGCCGACATTGATTTCAATTCCGAATTGAAACCCTGGGCCAGTCGTGTTCAGCCCATGGTTCTTGATGTGAGTTCCCAGGAATCGGTCGATACACTATTAGCACAAATCAATCAGCTTGATGTTTTGGTCAACGCTGCCGGTATTATCCAGCGAAATGGAGTGGAATTCACGCCGGAAGGATTTTCGAGAACGTTGGAAATCAATCTGGGCGGAATGATGAGGGTCGCACTATCTTCTAAGCCGAAAATGCTGGGAAGTCAGATGGGGGGTGGAGCATCGATTGTAAACGTGGCGAGCATGCTCAGCTATTTTGGCTCCCCATTTGTACCGGGTTATTCCGCAGCCAAAGGCGGAGTGGTTCAGCTCACAAAAAGTCTGGCAGCCGCTTGGGCGAGCCAAAATATTCGGGTAAATGCGATTGCACCCGGCTGGATTCGAACACCCCTGACAGCCGCACTTCAAGCTGACGATGTCCGGTCAAAACCGATTCTTGACCGCACGCCCATGGGCCGATGGGGACTGCCTGAAGAGGTGGCCCCGTCCGTATTATTCCTCAGCAGCGCAGGAGCCAGTTTTATTACGGGCACTGTTCTGAATATCGACGGTGGATATGCAGCGTGCTGAATCGAATGAGTTTTCAAGAGATCAAAAAATCAGAAGCGAGGATCAAAAGATGTCCGATAAAATTGCATTTCCAGCGCCTTGTATTATCCCCATGCCAGCGGACGCTCGATCAGAGATTGTCACCATGGCGATTCCGGATGATGCACGCGTGTGGGTTCCCCAAGCCGATCGCGTCTTCTTTCGGCCACTGTTTTTTAATACAACCAATGGCCAGTGGTGCAACTTGCTGAAAGTCTGTAAGTCAGGCTTTTTATCGCGCCACAGGCATCCTGCACCGGTGCATGGATATGTTGTTAAAGGCAAGTGGAGGTATCTGGAGCACGACTGGGTCGCTACAGCCGGAAGTTACGTGTTTGAGCCGCCTGGCGAAATTCATACGCTTGTAGTGGATGAAGATTGTGATGAAATGATCACGTTCTTTAATATTTCAGGGGCTATGATCTACGTCGATGAAGCCGGCCAGACTGTGGGATATGAAGATGTGCACACCAAGATTGAAATGTGCCGGAATCATTACACGAAGGTTGGCCTTGGTGCCGATTATGTCAATCAGTTCATTCGCTGACGCGGAGCCTGGATTCATCAGTGCTTGACTGCCGCGTAAGTCAAGCCACCGTATGGGAATAGGGTCGTGTCAGGCGCCTCTCCGGTTGCATTTGCAATCAGGGACCAGAATTCATCCGGATTTCCTGCGATCGAAACAGATCCAAGTCGCCTCCCAAATAATTCTTTCATTTGGGGGGAATAAACAATCACCTTACGATCGACCACCAATTCCCTCGCCCAGCGCATCATGAAACGCTTCGAGGACCCTGTCATGGCCGCAATTTTCTCGGCCAGTGGGAGTCCAATTCTTGTTGCAATGGCACCAGCCTGACCGGATCGTGCAATCCACTTGGCAGGCCCTAGTGGAAATGATCGGCCAATCTCTGCTGGATCTGTCCAGAATACTCCAGCCAGAACGCCGCCTTTTTTGCATGCAGCACGGTGATTTAATAAAACTTTGAATGAGTGCATCGGGTCGCCGGGCCAAGGTGCATTCCCAACAATGATTAAATCTGCCAGCTTCGAATGCTTGTCCGATTTAAACTCAAAACGTTGTTTGGCAATGGTTGCCAATCGCATTTCCACATCGTCAGGCTCGCCAGCCATCACCTCAAAGATTTCATGAGAGTTGCGGCCAATCACGTGACTGACGGAAATGGTGCTGCCAGGCAATAACTTTGCCGCCCTTGAAATCGCCTGACGCATCGGATTATCCACTGGCGAACAGCCTAAAAGTTTGGCCGCCTGACCGTCTAAACCTTGCTGGTGAATCGCACCCAGAGTTGTTCTGTGACTGCAGCCTGGAAAAATCAGCTTCCAGCCTCCTCCAAAACCGGCTTGAAGGTGTGGTAAAACCGACCCAATCAAGACTCGGAGATCGGCTTTGGCCACAGGTTTAAAGACACGGACAGGAACACCATCGGCAGAGACGCCTAAGTCTTCATATTGTGATAAATCATCCAGTGGAGGACTGTAGCAATTGTATTTTTCGACAATTTCCGTTCCCAGTTTGCGAACCATATCGGACTGAGAAACTGAGGCGTGTCGGCCGACTCCAAATACAATGGAAATGTCGGCTGCTTCAACTCCGGAAGATACCAGTTTTTCAAGGATCACAGGAACACACCAGTCGAGTGGAGACCACCTGGAGGGATCGTCCACCACCACGGCCACTTTGGAACCCGGGCCAACCCGCGTTTCAAATCGGGGCTGATTCAGGGGGAAACCGATGGCTTCCTCCAGATGTTTGCGATAATCGTCGAATTCAACAAATGCATTTGTTGTATCCGGCTCAAATCGGCTTGGTTCGACCTGAATCGAATTTGGAGGAGTCAGATCAAGCGTGGAATCGCCCCAGGGGAAATGCCAATTCGAATCGTTCTGCATCAGGACAACTCCTTTTAATGCAAATCAGACGATCTCGGCGAGAGCTGAAAGCAAAGCGTCGATCTGCGGATCTGTCCCTACGGTAATCCTCAGAGCAGGCTCTCGGCCAGGATATTTCATGAGTCGCACCAGAATATCCCGATCCCTCAGGGCATCGTAGACTTCCTGGGCTGGTGGCCCGCCTTCACACCAAATGAAATTGGCATGGCTTTCTGGGATCAGATAACCGAGTTCCGCAGCACCAGAAGAGAGGCGGGCGCGGGTGTTCCAGATTTTTTGACGAGTTTCAATCAACCATTCCTGATCCAATAATGCAGCCGTCCCACCTGCCAGTGAGAGCATATCGCAATTATATGAGTCTTTGACCTTGTTCAGGCCAGCGATAATCTCGGGTCTTGCAATGCAATAGCCGAGCCGCAGGCCTGCCAGCGAATAACCCTTGGAAAATGTGCGTGTGACAATCACATTGGGATGACTTTTAACGAGCGAAATGCAATTCGTGGTCGCAAAGTCTCCGTAAGCTTCATCGACCACAAGCGGGCAGGGCAGTGCTTCAGCCAACTGGGCGACCGCTTCCGGGGTCATAATGGTACCGGAAGGTGAATTGGGATTGGCCAGGTAAAAAATCTTGGGATTTTTCAATCCAATGATGTGTTCTGGGCCGATGGTCCAATTGACTGGAAATGGAACAATTTCAAACTTCGCATTTTGCAGGTCAGACAAAGTTTCGTAGAGGATATAACCTGGCTGGGCAGATGCAATCACATCGCCGGGGCCTGCAAATGCACGAGTGAGGATGGTCAGGATATCATCGGATCCGTTACCGGCCATGATCCACGATGGATCCACGCCGTGAAGTTCGGCAGCAGTCCGGCGGAATTCTGAGGCCAGTGGGTCAGGATAAAGCCTGAGGCGGCCGTCGAGCAGGATCGGCATCATGGCCTCGGCCACACTCTGACTGGGCGCATAGGGATTTTCATTGGTGTTGAGCTTAATGAAAGTCCGATCGCGAGGCTGCTCGCCTGGGACATAGCCCGTCATGGCGTCGATGTGTTTTAGGAAATAGCTCATTTTATCTGGATTCCTGATTGCTTTCATTTTCCATTGGATTCAGGTGCCATAGCCGCCATGTATTGAAGGGCCGGACCAGAGACTCTTTGGACTGTCCATTCATCCATCGGTACTGCGCCCAGCGAGCGATAAAATGCAATGGCAGGGCTATTCCAATTCAGTACAGACCATTCAAAACGGCCGTAATTCCTCTCCACAGCAATGCTTGCAATTGTCGTAATCAGGGCTTTTCCTATGCCTTTGCGGCGAAACGGCTCACGCACATAGAGATCTTCAAGATAGAGCCCTGGCTTGGCCAGGAAGGTGCTGAAATTTGTGAAGAACAGGGCGAAACCAGCAGGCTCTCCATTCCATTCGGCCATAAGAGCTTCACAAATGGGCCTTTCGCCGAATAAATGCAACCGGAATTGTTCGGCAGTTCCCACGGCTTCGTTTTCGAGTTTCTCAAAGATCGCCAATTCGCGAATATGAGATACAATCGTAGGGCAGTCTTCAGGTGCGGCAGGCCGAATGGTCAGGCTCATGAATCTTCTATTCCGTTGATGGCATTTCAGTTCAGGAAGCAGGTTAATTCGAGCGTTCCGTACGTACTGTGACACTCGATTTATGGCCTGTCAGGCCCTCAACATCCGCCAGATGCGTGATTTCACCGGCGATTTGACGCAAGCCTTCATCTGTGAGATGGATCATGCTTGTGGTTCTCAAAAAGTGATTTGAGGTCAGGCCACTCGCCCATCGAGCTGTCCCGCCAGTTGGTAGAACGTGCGAAGGGCCTGCTGCATAATCGCCAGCCGCCACCGGCGTGTGGTGGCCCATGAAGATGGCTCCAGCGCAGGTCAAACGCTCTGAAAGCTCGACTGCGTTCGACGTCGATATATGGAGGTGTTCCGGAGCCATTTGATTGGAAAGCTCGACCGCCTCAGCCTCGTCTCTGACAAGTACAAGAGCTCCATACTGTTCAAGGCTGTCACGGGCCAGATCGCCTCGCGAAAGCTGTACAAGCTGGGCTTCAAGAGCGGTTGCAACGGCTTCAATCAATTCGGGAATCCAGGTGACCAAAAGCGATGACCCAGGTGAATGCTCTGCCTGGCTGATCAGGTCAGCTGCAATAAAGTCAGGATTAGCCGATTCGTCGGCAATCAGGAGGACTTCGCTTGGGCCAGCAATCGAGTCGATATCGACATGCCCAAATACAGCTTTTTTCGCCAGTGCGACGAAAAGGTTCCCGGGGCCAACAATTTTATCGACCGCCTTAATACCATCCACCCCAAATGCAAGTGCACCAACAGCCTGAGCTCCACCGACCCGGTAAACTTCCGTGACGCCCAGGATATGACAGGCAGCAAGCAGTTCGCGATTGTATCCGCCGAATTCGGTGGGTGGTACCACGACAGCAATTTCTTTTACTCCAGCCGCCTGCGCAGGTACGACAGTCATGATCAGGCTTGAAGGATAAGACGCTGCCCCGCCTGGAATACACACGCCGACTCGATTCAGTGGGCGATACCTCAGCCAGATCTGGCCATCAATGTCTGTCAGAGGTTTGGAGTCATGGTGCAGGATCGACTTCTGGAACTTCAGGACGTTCGCCTTTACGCTCTCAATGGTCGATCTGTACGCTGGGCTTACGTTCGCGGCAGCGTCTGCCATCTCGGCTTTGGAGACACTCATCGTTTCAGAAGTCAGCTTTTTGCCATCCAGCATCTCTGTGTAGCGCAAGAGAGCTTCAAGGCCGGTCGAGCTGATGTCGTTCAGGATTCGATCCACCACGGCAACAGGCGTCAGTGCTTCTCCAAAGACTTTCAGGGTCAGTTCGCGACCCCGGGGACTGACGATATCGCCGCGCGGGGAGAGGCTTTTGCGGAGAGATTCCAGCTCCTCTAACGCTTCGGAGCGGGCTGTGATCAGGTTGAGTCGCTTTAAGTCGTTCAGTGGTTTCGACATGGGGAATCGGTCTTTTTCTGGTGCTGAGCGATCGACAGATCATCTGGAAAATCGCAACGGTATATTCATCCCTATCATATATCAGAAATGCCTAAAAAAGTAGGCTGGGGGCGATTCGATCCATCGAATTGGGAGCGATTGCACACTTCCGAATCGCTTTGAACTGTGCGCTGCACTGGTTTTAAGTCAGGTGTTCCCGGATTCGTTTCAAAGACCCATAATGACGGAGCCTGACTCGATCCAAGAGCTCTTCGTAAATCATTTTCCAGCCCCATTCAGGGCGAATCTCAGGCCTTTTGTGAGGGGTCAAAATGATCAGGTGATTTGAGATCTCGGCCAGATTCATGCAGATGAGAGGAAGCCTGCTCGACTGAGCCAGATGGAGTGCGAACGAGCAAAAAATGTAGTCATAGGATCTGTTCCCCAAGACTCCGTCAGCGATGGCGGCGAAGTCGTGCGAATCTGCGACAAGGCCAGTGCGATTCGTAAAAGCCTCGCCGGTAAACGGTTCTATAGCATGGATTTGAGTGAATCCGGAAGATTGAAAAAAGCTCGTGATCTCGCCTGATCCACAGGCAAGATCCAGAAGGCTCGAGAGCTTAGGTGGAGTCTCTTTCAGCGTCCAGTTCTCTAATAATCGGCGGATAATGGGTTCGTGAGGGTTGCGGTAATCGGCTTGGTGCGTGACATAATAGCAGTCGGGGCCTAGCTGATCGTATCCTTGACGGATCGGTTCAACTGGTCGAATCGCGGACGATTTCTGACGATTTTTGGAACTTGGGCGACCCATGCCGAAACTGATCCTGGCCAGTACTTCGAAGTATCGTAAAGCCCTGCTGCAGAGGATTGGGCTGGAGCCTGAGTGTATCGCGCCAGGGGTTGATGAAGAAGCATTCAAACAAGAATTTTCGGATCCAGTCGAACTTGCCGTAAAACTTGCCGAAGCCAAGGCCAGGGCTGTGGCGGTCCGATTTCCGGGCGAAATTGTCATCGGTGGTGACCAACTCGCTACGATTCATGGAGCGGTGCTGGGCAAGCCGGGGACCGTTGAAGCGGCGGTTGATCAGTTGGAAGTCCTATCAGGTCATACACATACGCTGGTAACAGCCATGACGGTGATCGGGCCTGACGGGACAGAGTATTCGCACCTGGACCTCTCCTATCTGACGATGCGAGCGTTAGCCCGCAAGGATTTGGCAAGATATGTTGCCAGAGATTTGCCGATCGACTGTGCTGGCTCCTATAAGCTTGAAGAGGCTGGTGTTGCGCTCTTTGAGAGGGTTCAAACCGACGACTACAACGCCATCACAGGTCTGCCTCTGCTCAGCCTAGTCAGGATCCTGAGCGGTCTGGGTGTTGCGATTCCGGGCTGAGTTGATTCCAAAAGTCACACAAGGTACTTTAAAATATGGCTTTACGGGTGATTGAGTGGCATTGCGGCATTGGTGGAGCCTCGGCGGCTCTGGGGCCGGGTGTGGAAGTGATCGCGGCTGTGGATAATCATCTTGATGCCATTTCTGCATATCAGCAAAACTTTCCTGACCACAAGGTTTATACTCTCCGCGCCCCTGAATGATGCATTTACAAGAAGTCTCTTTCCTGTTATTCTTCTTTAATCGCAAAAAGCTTCAGGCTCTCGGTTACTCAAGTGTCGCATGGAGGCACACATGGGCAAATGGTACAAAGTCGAATTGACGGAA
>CAMCFM010000029.1 GCA_945874095.1 Candidatus Kuenenia stuttgartensis | reverse complement strand
CGGCTCCGCCTCAACAGGAAAGCCTGCTGCTTTGGATTTATAAGGCTGAAGGGATTTTCTTTTTCCCTCAATTATTCATGTCCATCGGCCTTGTTGCCATGATTGTGCTTTATAGCATGCAGGTTGGACGCAAAGAATTTATGCCTTTGGATTTTCTGGACGGTATAGAAAACCTGACTAAAGAAAAGAAATATCAAGAAGCCTACGACCTCTCCAAATCCAATAATTCACTGATCGGGCGACTACTTACAGCAGGTGTGGTTAGGCTTCAAACCTCTGGTGGACAATATCCTCAGGCACTTGAAGCCATGCAGGAAGTTGGTGAGGATGAGGGCATGAAATTCGACCACAGATTGAGTTATCTCGCCATGCTTGCCAATATTGCAACCATGGTGGGCCTGCTCGGTACAGTTTGGGGCATGGTGGCAGCCTTCATGGTGATCGCCCAAAGCGATACAAGCCCTAAACCAAGCGAACTGGCGACCGGCGTAAGTCAGGCACTTGTCACCACCGTTTGGGGCTTGCTTCAAGCGATTCCGGCGATTGTGGCGCATACCGTGATTAAAAACCGGATTTCCCGAATGATGCTTGAAACCGGGATCACTGCCGAACGCTTGCTGAGCCGGTTCCAAAGCCTGACCAAACCTTCGAAATCGGCGTCCTCAGCCACCACCACAACCGGCCCCTCTATCTAACCAAGTTGCATCTGGGCGAAATACAATCGGGCCAGATACATCAGCCGGAGAGTGATCCCATGAAGTTGCGTAAATCTCATTCCACCTCAGAAGATGCCGTGCTTGACATGACCCCCATGATCGACATGACATTTCAACTCATCGCATTTTTCATGTTCACCCTGAATTTCTCCAACGACCTCCTCGATGAACGCGTCCGTCTACCGCTTGCCGATTCCGCCACACCGACAACCCAGTCGCCGCAATCGCCAATTTATATCAACATGAGTCGCGATGGAATGGTTTATCTTCTAGGTGGAGAATCGGCTGACCCTCAGGCAGATGCCTCCACCATTCGCCGGCACCTTGCTGTTGAAGCTCAGTTGGCCAAAGTCAACATGAAAGTTGCTGGAGTCGATCCCACCGCTGGCCTCTGGACAACCATCGTCATTAGGGCTGACGACAATGCACCTTACGGCTCGGTACAGAAAGTCATCCAGATTGCTCAACAGACAGGCTTTACAAAATTCTGGCTCAGAGCGACAAAATCCCAGTAACTAATCTTTTCTGGTATTTATATGAGACATTGTGATTCAAAGCCCTGCAATTGAAAGTGAAATCCGATGAAGTTCCGCAAGACTGGTTCCAGCGAATCCAAAGTCTCTCTTGAAATGACGCCGATGATCGACGTTGTTTTCCAACTCCTGATTTTCTTCATGTTCACTTTTAAAATCGTGACTGTCGAAGGTGAATTTGCTATCACCATGCCTGCCGCTGAACAGGGTTCCGCAGCTCCTACCAGTGAGAATATCACAGCACTTCCCGACATCCAGGTGCGTTTATCCGCTTCACCCACTGGTGAACTAGCAGGAATTCAGGTAGGCGACAATCAAATGCAATCGCTTGAGCAGTTGGCACAGACATTGAAAGAGATTGTCGGAGATGATCCGCAACTTGCCAGCGACGTGGAAATGCAAATCGTTGCGCCTGATCACTTAAAATACGGATTTGTCGTAGGCACGATCAATGCCGCAGCCAAGGTCAGAATTCAAAAAATAAAGTTCAATCCGCCAGGCTCATAATGACATCCAACAGTAAATTGCATCTTAAATTGCAACTCAACCCGGTAAAGATTCTGCTGACAGCTCAGAAGCTTGCGTTGAGAATTCAGGATCGATTTCCTGACTCTGGGATTTCAGGCTTAGCTCGCAATTTGAGCGATGTTGCCGGCATGACTGTCCGACAGGTGGAATTTGCCAGAAGGCCAATCATTGGGCTTCGCATCATGGCATGGCTGCTGATCGGGTTCGGACTTGCTGTTGCGATTCAATTGGCTGGCCAACTCCAGACAAACTGGGACCTCGGTAACCCCGGCGAATTTATTCAATCTTTCCAAGCTGCTCTGGAAAGCTCAGTTTTTCTCGGCGCAGCCGTGCTTTTTGTTCTCGGTTGGGAAAATCGCATCAAACGTCGCAGAGCATTGCATTATCTTCACGAACTGCGGGCGATCGCACACCTTGTAGACATGCACCAGCTCAATAAAACCCCTGATACCATTCGATTTGAAGCCTCACCGACCCCAAATTCCCCAGAACGGATCATGTCGTCGTTCCAGCTTGCAAGATATTTCGGATATTGCTCAGAAATGCTTTCAATCGTAGGCAAGCTCGCAACGCTTTACGCTCAGGATTTTCCTGACGCTTCCGTCCTCCAATCCGTCAATCAAATCGAAGATCTGACCACAAGCCTTTCGTCGAAAATCTGGCAGAAAAGCATGCTGATTACGCCCAAAGCGTCTGGTGATCTGTTCTCAAACCTGGACTTCACCCAGCCCAATCCAAATCAAAACACTTGAATCTCGCGCCGATTCCTGTTTAATAGAGCAATCGACCTCGATGTCCCACCATCCCTGAACTCATTCCCATCGAATCCATGTGCCATCCAAAGTGCTATACAATCAACACTTGCATGCACATGCGAACGCCACTCCTCTATCGGTCCCCCCTCGTCATTTTGGAGCATTTTTCATGAATCGTCGATTTTTCGCCCAATCAATCGCTGCCGGATTGGTCGCAGTGGCGTCCACCCACATCGGTCACACTCAAGCCGCTGGTCCTGATGCCGCTCAAGTCGCAAAATGGCTTGACCAACCGGTGCTCGATAAGGACGTTTCGATCGACGAGGTCCGTGCCTATGTCGCCAAAAAAGTTCCAAAAATGCCCGCTTTGGCCAAGCCTGAAGATTGGACCAAATTCGCCACGGAACATCGCAAAAAAGTCTTGGATCAAGTGATTTTCAAAGGCGAAGCTGCGAAATGGAGAGATGCCAAAGACCTGAAATTCGAACGGGTTGGAACAGTTTCAACCAACGGCGGATACCTGCTGACCAAAGTTCGCTTCGAAGCACTCCCAAACCACTGGATTCCCGGCCTTCTCTACGAGCCAGCAGGACTTAAGCCAGGCCAGAAAGTGCCAGTTCACCTCGCTGTCAACGGCCACGATCCGCTTGGCTATGCTGCCCCTTACAAACAGGTCCGTTGTATTAATCTGGCCAAAAAAGGCGTCATCAGCCTTTCCCTTGAGTGGTATGGTATGGGCCAGTTTAAAACACCTGAATATCTGCACCCAGTCATAAATACCATCGATCTGACAGGCACATCAGGAATCGCCACCCATTTTCTCGCCATGAAGCGAGGCATTGACATCCTTTCCGCACTGCCCAACGCAGAACCTTCAAAAGTGGCTGTTTCAGGCCTTTCAGGTGGCGGATGGCAAACCATTTTCATCTCCAGCCTTGACCCACGAGTCACTTTGTCGAATCCAGTGGCAGGTTATTCCAGCTTCCTCACCCGCCTTCAGCACGACATGGATCTGGGCGACAGCGAACAAACTCCGACTGACCTCGCAACAGTCACCGATTATTCGATCATGACAGCCCTCAGGGCCCCCGCCCCGACCCTCCTGACCTTTAATGCAAATGACAATTGCTGCTTTCGTGCCGATCATGCACTTCCACCGCTTGTGGCTGCTGCCAAGCCCGTGTTTGACCTCCTGAAAGCCAGCGATAAATTCGCCACACATATCAATAAGACCCCTGGCGACCATAATTTCCTCGAAGATAACCGCAAAGCTCTATATCGCTTCATGGGCACCCATTTCTTTGGAAAAACAGGTGCTGATCTGGATCAGTTTGCAACAGAGATTCCTTCGGACGATCAAATCAAGTCTGAGCAGGAACTGAAGCTGACTCTGCCAGCCAATCAGGCCAGTCTGATTTCATTGGCCACTGATCTTGCAAAATCATTGCCCAAGAATGCAACTTTACCCGCCGAGAAAAATGCGGCTGAAATTTGGGTACTCGAAGGCCGTAAGCGGCTGCGTGAAGCCTTGAAATTGCCTGAAACTGCGGCTCCGCTCTACGACACTTTCACGCCCATGGGCGACCGTCAAATCCAGAATGGAATTGTACGACAAGCGAATCTAGTGCGTGTGGCCGACACCTGGAGCGTTCCATTCGTCGAGCTTTTCCCAGAAAAAGGCACACCCAAAACTACTACGTTTTATCTTGCCGACAAGGGTTCCTCCAGCATTGCAGCAGATGCAGCCGCCAGGATCTCTGCAGGTGAACGCGTTGTGGTTTGCAGCCCTTACTACTTTGGCGAACTGAAACCATCACACCATAACTATCTCTTTTCGTTGTTGCTCGGCACCGTGGGCGATCGCCCTCTGGGGATCGAAGCCAATCAGCTTGCAGCCGCCATTGCGATGGATCGAAGCCGGCTTGGCCAGCCAGTCAGGCTTGTTGCAAGCGGCAAGCGGGCTTCGCTTGTGGCTCTTTGTGCAGCCGCAATTTCCAGCGAAGGACAGTTGACTGAAGTTGTCGTGACCGACTCACTCGGCAGCCTGAAACAAGTGATTGAACAGAAGGAAAGCTATCTGGACGCGCCTGATCTCTTCACATTCGGGCTACTGGAACAATTTGACGTGAAACAAATTGCAGCCTTGGCAGTGCCTTCCAAGGTCACTTTCTCCATGGCTTCCGAACGCGTCAAAAAAGAAATTGGCGGAATGGAAACCTGGTGGAAACTCTTCGGAATTGAACACAATCCCGTGAAGTAAAAACGGTCCTAGACATGTCCAGACAAAAAAATGTGATGACCTCACACGATTTGTCTGGCCATGCCATTGATTTTAGAGGTCTACCCTATGAAGCATATTTTATTCGTGTGCAGTCAGAATCGGCTCAGAAGCCCGACGGCCGAGCAGGTATTTTCAGGTCGACCTGGAATTGAAGTGGATTCCGCAGGGCTGAACCCCGATGCAGTCAATCCTGTATGTAACGAACTTCTGGAATGGGCTGATGTCATTTTTGTGATGGAAAAATCGCACAAAAACAAATTATTGAAAAAGTTTCGTGTACACATGCACTCGCAAAGAGTGATTTGCCTCGATATTCCTGATGACTACGAATTCATGGACCCAAAGCTCATTGAGGTCCTTCAATCCAAAGTCAATTCGTATTTTACAAGGATGGGATTATAGTGTTACGATTTCGATTTCTTCAAACCGATTGGTCGAAAAGGATCTGTTTAAATGACTTTTTTAGGACAAATGGCAAACCAATGGAATAAATGATTCCCCAAACACTATCCGTCATTCCAAGAAAAAGAGCATTATTCCCGATGGCACTTAGCCCTATGGTGAGCAGGATACCAGCAGCAGCGAATCTTAACAAACCTTCCCAAAGCACAAATGTCCCGTATTTTTGAAGGTCGCGAGAAGCAACGATCAAAACGGCTGAAGTAAAAAGCAAAAAAACACCCACCATGGAATTGAAATACGTGTCCGAAGAGTTTTCGCTTTTTAATATGCCAGAACTCAGGCTACCAAGCCCAAGAATCAAGTTCCAGAGACCAGAAATCAGGACAATCTTTTGCATTTTTACTCTTCCATTTGAATAGAAATCGAAACCAGCTAGACGCTCATATCCGAATCTGAACGGATATCAAAGACGTTGAATCTACTTAATTGAATCGTTTTTACCGATCCAGTGGCAATGGCTCAGCCAAAAATGCGGATTGCCAATTTTCGAGACTTTTCAAGCCTGAACTGTCGTTGTTTAAAACCAGTTTGCCCCGAAAACGCGACCTCAGAATCACGCCCCTCTCCATGGAATAGCCTAATGTCCATGTGTGCTGCGTACTGCTTGAGGCCGACCGATAGCGTCGACTGATATCAAACGGATGCGCTGAATCCAGAAATCGCACACTTTTATCTTTGTTAAAGACCATGCCCGGGGGCCAATTTCTATTCTCAGCAAGCCCAGTCACTGTTTCATCCGTTTCAAAAGCCGTCTGACCTGCAAGCCATTGAGCAGCCCGACCATCCACAGAACGTAACGCGGCGGCTTCATCTCGTGTCGCAACAAGCCATTTTCCCGGAGGTTCCGGCACAGATAAAGCAGTCGACACAACGCCCACCTCGACGCCATCAAGCACGCCTACGGATCGTGTCATGGCTTGCAATTGAAGGTCGAACTGGTCGTTCCCAGTTGGTGTCCATGCAAATCGGACCGTAGTTTCATGCCACCCAACCGGTGTAAATGTCAGTTCGACACGATCGCGTACGATCTCCATTTGGGAAATACTGGATTGCACCAGATCACCAGGTTCGCCAATGCCCTCTGCCAAGATCCCCAAAGCACCAAGAAATGGTCCTGAAAACAGATTCGCCTCAGAGTGTTTCCAGTAAAGCCCAGGAATCGCATCGGCCCACTTCAAGACCCATTGACCTGTTTCAGGCGTGCGGGAATTTAACTCCAAGCCTTCGGAAGTTTCTTGCCAGAGGCTCATTTTTGCTTTCCCCTTGTACTTCCCAAAGCCTTCAAGATTTGATCTTTCACGATATCGAGTTGTTAATTTACCATAAATCCGGCTCGAATAAACGTCCTGCCTCGAACATATCAGAGATTTCTTCCCAGTTCGTCAAATTCCACCCTTGACTTCAGATGTGAATTTAGGTAACTTAATTCGTTATACCAACCGGTAAGTAGGCATCATTGACGAGGCTCACGTATTTGGTCGCAAAGATCTCTGATCAAGCTCTGATAGACAGCAGTCGTGCAGGTGAACCTTCACCTACGGCGGCTCAGCACCTTGGGCAAACAGCTCTCAAGCTCTTTGCACGCAAGGGTTATACAGCCACATCGGTGAATGAGATCGTTGAAGCGGCAGGCGTCACCAAGCCGATGCTCTACTATTACTATGGTAGCAAAGAGCAACTAGCCAGAAGACTTGTGGTGGAGCCTCTCGAAAAACTGACCCAGAAGCTGAAAGCTTTAGAGTTTGACTCTGCGGATCCGCTTGACCGCGAGATTGGATGGCTCACGGCCCAACTCGAATTTTGCCGGGAAGATGCGGACCGGGCGAGGTTCGTTTTCGCCCTTTACTTCGGCCCTTTGGGGGCAGAACTTGCCGACGCTGTTGCGGATTACGGCTATCGTGCCAAACAAATCATTCTGAACATTGCCAGATCTCGGCCGCATTTCGTGGATTCCTGCGACGAATTGATCCACGATTACGTTCGGGCCATTCATGGACAAATGGTATCGACTGCGATCGAGATTCTCTACACTGACCCTGATTCACCGCTCTGGAAAGTCTCCGCTCACGATCTGGCGGTTCGTCTGATCACGGATCTTGATCAGGGCTATTTGAATTCTTCCAACAAGTCCGGATAAACCTGGCTTGAATGGCATTTCCCATCCCGCACCTCACTTCACCACACTTCACCTGACGACGGAGAGACAAAATTGCTGGGCTTCATGCGTAATCGCTCAATCACTCTGCTGTTAGCTTGTTCCGCTGGCTTTTTGCAACTGACAGGTTGCAGTAAAACAAAAGAGGCCGTCACAGCCGATTCTGGCCCCAAGGTTATCCCTATCACGGTGAAGCCTTTGGAGCGAAAATCCATCGAACGGAAAATTGATGTGGTGGGTAGCCTTAAAGGCTGGGAAGAGTTTCAGCTCGGCGCGAAAAAAGGTGGACGCGTGTTGAAAATCCACCACGATATCGGCGACCGGGTTAAACCAGGCGAAGTGATTATTGAAATTGATCCCGTCGATTCAATGCTCTCTGTCGTTCAGGCTGAGCGGAATATGCAGGCTGAGCTGGCTCAGATTGGCTTGAAGCAGTTGCCTTCTAATCCAGCCGCATTTGACGTCGATACCGTGCCTTCTGTGGTACGTGCCAAGGTCGAGCTGGAACGAGCCATGCAGAACCTGACCCGTCAGCGTGCAATCAGTCAGCGTAACGCCGGTTCGCTTCAGGAATTGCAAAATTCCGAGAGCGACTTTAAATCGGCTGAAGCCGGACTGGAAGCCGCTCGCGTGCAGTCCTCAGCGATTCTTGCAGGTGCTCGCGTGGCCGCCGCCGCTCTGGACGTGGCCCAACAGTATCTCAAGGATTTAAATATCCAGGCTCCTCAGCCTAAAACACTTCCTCCCAATGGCCTTGCATTTCAATATGCCATTTCCAAACGTATGGTCTCCGAAGGCCAGTATATTCGAGATGGCGAACCGATTGCAGAGCTCGTGATCGAAGACACATTAAAATATGTCGCCAAGGTTCCTGAACGGTACTCAAATCAAGTCTTTCTTGGCCAGGAACTTACATTAAGAGTTGCATCGTTTGAGGATCGCACATTTACAGGCAAACTCACGCGAGTGAACCCAACTGTTGATCCGATTTCACGTACATTTCAAGTGGAAGCCACGATTCCGAACCCCAAAAATGAGCTTCGTCCAGGCGGGTTCGCCAAGGCCGATATTCTGATTGATCGCAAAGGCTCCGGAGTCGTTGTACCAATCGAAGCTGTGGTGCGAACAGTGGGTGTGACCAAGATTTTTCTTGTGGTTGACGACGAAAAATCCGCATCAAAGAAAACCGCCAGGGAAATACAAGTCACAGCGGGTACTGAAGGTGCAGGCTGGATGGAAATCATTGGGAAACTCCCAGCAACGGGCGAGGTTGTGACCAGCGGCCAAAGCCAGTTGGCGGATGGAACACCTGTGCGAATTAAAACTCCGGAAGAGTCTGATGAGGCAGGAGCATCCAATTCCGTGAAAACCGCTGAACCAAAGGCAGATGCAGCCAAGGTGAAAGCCGCTGAGCCAAAGGTTGATGCAGCCAAAACGGCACCGGTTGCAAAATAATCAGGATTTTCCACTCCGGCAGTCTCTTGTGTGCTCAAGAGACTGCAATTCAAGCATCTACCCGGTACATTCGCCAGATCAATCCAGTTTGGAGTTTCAATCTTGAATATCTCGGAGATTTGCATCCGGCGCCCAGTCTTCACATGGGTTCTGATGCTCTTACCAGTGGTCTTGGGGATTTTTTCATATTTCAGCCTCGGCGTGGATCAATTCCCGAACGTAGACTTTCCAGTCTGTACCGTGACCACGGTTCTACCCGGTGCCAGTGTCGAAGAAATTGAATCCACAGTTTCCAAGCCACTTGAAGATATCATTAATACCGTATCCGGTATTCAAGAATTAAGGTCCGTCAGCGCTGAAGGCGTTTCCGTTGTAAGCGTCCAGTTCGTGCTCTCCAAAGACGGCGATGTGGGCATGCAGGAAGTGCGGGACAAGGTCAGTTCCATCCTTCAGTCGCTTCCCACCGAGACCCAGACCCCGATTATCGACAAGTTTGAAACCGGCAGCATTCCAGTTCTGACAATCGTCGTCTCTGGCCGGCGTGATTTTCGCGAAGTGACAGAAATCTCTCGGAGACAGTTAAAAGAACGCCTGGAAACGATTGATGGTGTGGGCAATATTTCACTCTCTGGCGGCCAGACCCGCGCGATTAATATCATTGTGGATATTGATCGCCTGGCCGGTTTTGGACTTTCGATTGAAGATGTCCGGTCATCGCTGACTCGCCAGAATCTCGAAGTTCCCGGCGGACGCATCGACCAGGGCCCTCGTGAAGTGGTCCTCCGCACACTTGGCCGTCTCAATACCGCCAATGAATTTGCAGACCTGATTATTGCCAATAAAGATGGTTATCCAATTCGAATCAAAGATATTGGTAAAGCCGAAGATTCGTATGAGGAACCCCGATCAATCACGCGACTTGATGGCCAGAATGCAATCAGCCTTGTAGTTCAGAAGCAATCCGGTACAAATACGGTTAAAGTGGTAGAAAAACTTCGCGAACGGCTGGATCAGATCATTCCAACCCTGCCAGATGACATTAAGGTGGAAATCATTCGCGACCAGTCACGATTTATTGTGAAGTCGATCGAAGAAGTCAAATTTCACCTCTGCCTGGCGGCTGCACTTGTCTCTGTCACGATTTTATTATTTATTCGCGACTGGCGAACCACGATAATTGCAACTCTGGCCATCCCCACCTCGATTGTTCCAACCTTTCTGTTTATGTCGTTGATGGGCTATACGATCGACAATATCACCATGCTTGGCCTGATTCTGGCCATCGGAATTGTGATCGACGATGCTGTGGTGGTCCACGAAAACATCTTCCGACACATGGAAGAGGACGGCATGGACGGCTGGGCGGCTAGTATCCTCGGTACCAAAGAAATTGCTCTGGCGGTTTTGGCAACAAGCCTCTCGCTGATCGTCATATTTGTGCCCATTGCATTTATGGGTGGCATTGTGGGGCGATTTTTCTCGAGCTTCGGTCTCACAGTTGCATTCGCCATCGCCATGAGTCTCTTTGTGAGCTTCACGCTCACCCCCATGCTTTGCAGCCGATTCCTGAAAATCGAAAGCCATGGCCATTCCTCCAGTAAATCGGGCTTTGTCTGGCGATTGGTAGAAAATAGTTATGCTGGAATTTTGAGCTGGTCGCTCAGATATAAATTCGTGATTATTCTGGTCACACTTGCAGTGATTGGCTCCACGCCCACAATTGGTAAAAAGATGGGCTTTGCGCTGATCCCGCGTGACGATCAAAGTGAATTTGAAATCTCGATCACGACCCCGGAAGGATATTCGCTGGAGCGAACCAATGCTCTGGTGCGTGAGATTGAATTAAAAGTGGACAAACTCCCGGAAACCCGCAATATTTTTGCAACCGTGGGCTTGACCAATACTGCCAGAGCCGTGAAGGGCCAGGGCGACGTCACTCGCGCCTCCATTTATGTGCGAATGACCGATCTTGAGGAACGAACCAGTGGTATCACCCAATTCGATGTGCAGTCGATGGCTCGTGAAGTGCTTTCCGACTATCCTGACATCCGATCCAGCGTGAACGATGTTTCCTCGTTCCAAGGCGGCCGACGTGCCCAGACTTTCCAAATTAATATTGGAGGGCCTGATATTACAAAGCTCGAAGAGTATTCCACGGAACTCGTGAAAAGCCTCAAAGCTCAAGGCGGCATGACTGACCTTGACACCACTCTGGCCTTAAGAAAGCCTGAAATTCAGGTTTCGATCGACCGTGAAGCGGCGAGCGACCTGAATATTCCAGTCTCCACGGTAGCTGACACGCTTCGAGTGCTTGTGGGTGGCTTGCCTGTCACGAATTTTAAAGATGGGACTGAACAGTACGATGTCTGGCTTCGTGCGAATCGAGGCGACCGCCAGACTCAGGAAGATCTTTACAAGATGAGCTTACCCTCGCCCAAAGTCGGTCTGGTGAAATTGTCGAGTCTGGCCAAGCTGGAACAAAAAACCGGCCCGACCGAAATTGAACGTCTCGACCGTCAACGGATTGTGACCGTTCTGGCCAACCCCGACACCATTTCGCTCGGCGAGGCCACGACGAGGGCTGAAAATGCCCTTAAGGCAATGAATCTGCCTCCTGCCTACGGCTTAAAACTGACGGGTCAGGCCGACACCTTGAAAGAGACGCTTTACTATTTCGTTCAGGCTCTTGTGATCTCGATCGTATTCATGTATCTGATTCTGGCTGCTCAGTTTGAGAGCTGGACATGGCCGATTTCGATCTTGATGGCCCTGCCGGTCACGATTCCTTTCGGACTTCTCTCCATGGTCCTCTGGCAAACACCGATGGATATTTACGGTCTTTTCGGACTTTTCATGCTCATCGGGATCGTCAAGAAAAACGGGATCTTACAGGTGGACTCCGCCAATCAACTGAGGGCGGCTGGAATGGAACGCCGTAAAGCGGTGCTTCAGGCCAACCGGACCCGATTGAGACCCATTCTGATGACCACCTTAATGCTGGTGGCGGCAATGCTTCCGATCGCATTTGGTAAAGGCCCCGGCGCAGGCAGCCGTGCCAGTATGGCCAAAGTGATTATCGGAGGGCAAATGCTCTCGCTGATCCTCGCATTACTGGTCACTCCGGTTTTCTACGAAATCTTTGACAACATCACCACGTGGCTTAAAAAGAGTGGATTCCGACTCTCTGTCCATAATCCAAATATCGACAGCAAAGGCGAATACAACCCGCCTGCACCTGATCTATCGCTAAACATACATGCGGATCACTAACGCCAGTTTGATCCATTCAGGCTCATAGTCGATTTTGGGCCCCTTAACCTGCGATTCGGGTTAGACGGTCTAATCAATCCTCAAACCCGAACTTTTCCACTCAAGTTGACAGGTTCCACTTCGACGAACGCAATTGACGTGATAAGATAAAGACAATGTGTCTGCGATCCATCTGGTCTTTGAATTCAGGCTGGAGTTCATCATGGAAAAACCGATCTGTCTGGCAACAGCAATCATCGCCGGTCTGCTGGCCCTGTTTCTCGTTGCTGACGCCGCCATTGGCTTCCCATTCGGAAAAGCAAGCATCTTGGTCGATATTCTGGTCGCCCTTGGAGCTGTTATCATCGTTTGGCAGTCGTTGGCAACTGCAAAAGAATTTCGCTGATCCCGAATCCATGAAGCCACTCAATCACTGGCTTCATCAAACGGTTGCTTTGGATTTATCGTTCATCTGATAACTTACGATGGCTTTAAAAAGCCCTTCGAAGGAACCCTCTTGCGCCTCTACAACCGGCTCAATCCCAACCTCACGAGCAGACGCCGAGGTGATCGCGCTGATGCTGGCAAATTTTATTTTCTGTAATTTCTCAATCTGAAAATCGTCCGGAAGCATGGATATAAATCGACGTGCGATCGCCGAACTGGTCAAAGTCACCCAGTCAATCGTGCCAAGCCTGAGCCGATCTAGAATATCCTCGTCAAACGCCAGAGAGTCTGCATTATTATAGGCTGTCACCTGGACAACCTGTCTGGCGATTCCTGATAGCTGATCCTTCAGAATCGTTCGACCACGATTCGCCCGGGCCATTAATACCGACTTGCCCTGAACATGTTCTGCCAGCAGTCTGGCCAGATCTTCTGACTGATACTTGGTAGGAACCAGATCGGCATTCAGGCCAAACTTCTTCAAAGCCTGAGTTGTTGCCGGGCCAATGGCTGCCAGCCTGATGTGGCCAAGAACGCGTAAGTCCTTACCCAGTTGAAAAATCCGTTCGATAAAGAACCGAACTCCGTTTGCTGAGGTAAAAACAAGCCAGTCGAATTCATTCAGTTTGGAGATAGAGGAATCCAGCTCAGTGGGATCATCTGCTGGACGAACTGTAATCGTCGGTGCCAGAAGCACTTCAGCACCATTTTCTTCGAGCTGTTCCACATCCTCATGAGTCTCAGATTCTGGTCTGGTCATCAGAACTGTCTGACCAGCCAGTGGCAATCTTGACCACCAGTCGAGCTTAGACTGGGAGTGCACGACCTCGCCAATCATGACAAGTGCCGGTGGCTTCACTGGTAAAGCAACTTGTGGATCAGCCACTTCTCTGAGTGAACTGACAGCCACTTTCTGGCCAGGCCATGAACCCCGCTCGACCATGGCCACTGGTGTGTCTGGGCTTTTTCCATGCTGGATCAAGACTTGCGCGATTCGGCAAAGCCTTGTTACGCCCATATAAACAACGATTGTCCCGTGGAATTTGGCCAATAAGGGCCAATCGGCCCTGCATTGGGGCAAATCCGGGTCGTCGTGGCCTGTCACAAAAGTCACTGAAGACGCATATTCACGATGCGTGACCGGCAGACCAGCGTAAGCCAAGGCACCGATCCCGGCTGTTACGCCTGGAACAATTCGAAACGGAATTCCAGCCTCAAAAAGGACTTCCGCTTCCTCAGCACCTCGTCCGAAAACGAACGGGTCGCCGCCTTTGAGACGAACCACAAAGTGACCAGCCTTGGCTTCATCGCACAGCACCTGATTGATTTGAGATTGCGACATCTCGTGATGACCACGACTTTTACCCACATAAATCCGCTTGGCGGATGCAGGTGCAAGCCGAATCAGTTCATGGCTGACCAGGTGGTCGTAAACCAAGACCTCTGCACGTCTTAGAATAGATTCGCCACGCCGGGTGATTAAGCCAGGGTCGCCTGGCCCGGCACCTACAAGAACGACCATTCCCTGACTCATGTCATGCTCCGGACGGTGAGGCATCCGGCTTGTTGGCGCTTGACTGAACCATCAAAATCCCCAACTCATAAAGCCCGTACATCGGCAGTGCCAACATCAATTGGCTGAAAACATCGGGCCCGGGTGTGAGCACAGCGGCGATGACAACCATCACAAGCAAAGCCATTTTGCGTTTCGATCGAAAATCATCGACATTCAAGAGCCCGATTCTGGCCACAAAGAGCATGACCAGAGGGGTTTGAAAACAGATCCCGAATACGAGTGGGAGGATGGTCGCAAAGCTGATCCATTCGTTGAGTTTCAACATCGGTTCGATTCCGAGCCAGACGTTGAATTCCAACAGGATCGAGAGCGTGACTGGCAAGATCACATAGAAGCAAAGCAATACGCCTGAAAGAAATAGGACAATTGAGAACGGCAGGTATTTCTGGACGTATGCCCGTTCGTGGCGATAAAGTCCGGCTGCGATAAAGGCCCAGATGTGATAGAAAACCCACGGACTGGCGATCACCAGCCCCGTGACGAGACAGACCATAAAGAAGATCATCATCGGCTCGAGTGGAGCGGTGTTGATCAGGGCAGATCTCTGTTCCGTGGTCTCGGCAACCGTCTTGATCACATCCGCTTCAGCCTGACGAATCGGCAGGGTAATCTCTTTACCCTTAAGTGTTGCCGGGTCGGGCAGCTTCATATCAGGAGCGATGGCCATCAGTTGACGAACGAACTCGTCGGCTGGAAAAACGTTGGTCGTTGGAGCCGTGTAGCGTTTCTCTTGAGCTGCTGTATCAGCACGAAGGCTCGCCTTCTGGGCGTAAAACTTATCCAAGGCCAATTGCGCTGGTTCAGAAAGCTGCTTGAGGACATTTCGCCCAAGATTGACAGGCGGAATGAGGGTGATCACCAACCCCACTGCAAGCCCCATCAAGGCAAGAACCAGTCGGATACGAAGTTCTTCGAGGTGGTCGCCAAATGACATGGCAACCATGGTCTCTTCTTCGTTAAACAGATCGTCGTCGCTGGGACGCGGCATAGCAGGCAGGAACTCGGATGGCCATTTTTTTCGGTCGTGGACGTTTCAAGATCATACATAAACAGAGGGGCCATTGACCAGTCATGAAGTCGCTAATAGGTGAGGATAAACGGATTCAAATCAGCACAGACTGTTGAATCATCAGGATGTTACGTATCTTGACAAGAACTCTCAATCACGAATCACGATCACCCCTGGAAGTTGATCCAGATCCAAACTTGATGCCCGGCTGGCTTGTGTCCCCACCATTTATCACACACAGTGTTAAAGCATCGTTGTGAAACAGGTTTATTACGAAAAATGATAATTCAGCCTGGAAGCAGGTGGGATTCATCCCCCCCTTACTTTGCCAGAGTTGGATTGGTTTATGCGGAACCGGGGATAAGATCAAGCGTAAAATCAGGGCAACACGTAAACCGAATTTGTCTTAAAATCTTATTTAAAAAGACTTTGCTAATCTATTTGACTTCAGGCCAATCGAACTCTATTATTAATATACTCGACCTATACACCCTATTATGCCTAATTCAACCCTTAGGCATTAATCAGATCACTTCCCTGATTGACACCTCTGGACCACCAATGATGAGCCCTGCTTTCCCAAAAATGTTCAATGGTTTCTCCGGTTCACGCAAAAATCGGCCATCAGCAAAAGGCCGATCAGCGAGAAACACATTTGCTGCCTTTCGTGTGGAAGGGCTTGAAAACAGAGAGTTACTGACGATTGCCCCGGGGCAGCTTTATCAAACTGCGACATATTTTGACGGCACCGGTAACAAGGTGGATATCACCGTCAGTGGGCAGGTGACGGACCCTCTGACTCAAGGTTTTTCAGTGGAACTGGCTGGTCTGGCCACCGACAATGCTGACGCCACAACAGTTTCTCTGCAAGGGCTTGGAGCCACCAACGGGCTTCAGATCGTGGTTACGCCGGTCGAGCAACCGAACGCTGGCCTGAACTTCAATAAAATTTACAGCTCTGGATACACAAGTATTGGCTGGATCAAATCAGCCGACGCCACGATGACCAGTCTGGGCGGGATTCAGATGAGCGCGGCAGTGGTCAACTCGATCCAGCTTGAGAATGTCTCAATCGGAAACATCTCGCTCGATCCAGGCCAGGCTCCATATGTGGACCGGATCAATACGACGAATAACCAGCAG
Source organism: Candidatus Kuenenia stuttgartensis (assembly GCA_945874095.1). Lineage (GTDB taxonomy): Bacteria > Planctomycetota > Planctomycetia > Isosphaerales > Isosphaeraceae > QWQI01. The sequence continues at coordinate 439 of CAMCFM010000029.1, read as the reverse complement.
AGCCTGGATTCCACCAAGTACCAGTCTGTCACCGGCCTGATCGACATGGGCGGTATCAATGCAGCCAATATCGGCACTCTGGTGATCAACGGCGCGATCAGCAACATCACTGAAAATCCTTATGATGTCTCGACGACCAACGACTTCCGCAGCGTGATCAACGTTACCGGGCGGATTGACAGCATCGTTGGCCTTCGCAGCAATATGTCAGCAGCCGTATACGCCAGCAGCATAGGTTCGGTGCGCGTGGCGGCGATCAACGGGATTCTGAAGACGACCGACTCGACACGGGCGTTTTACATCAACATGCCTGGAACGTTCAATGGCTTTATCGACGTGGCTGGTCACCTCGATATCGGCTTCCCGATGTCGTCTGCCGCACTCATCACCGGCACAATCATCTCCCATGGTGGGATCTCGGGAACGGTCAAGAGCGACA
>CAMCFM010000028.1 GCA_945874095.1 Candidatus Kuenenia stuttgartensis | reverse complement strand
CCAGGCATTATGGAGGCCGCCAATCGGGGCGCATTTGAAGCCGGCGGAATGTCGATCGGCTGTAATATCGAGCTTCCATTCGAACAGAAGCCAAACCCCTATCTTTCGAGATCGTTGGACTTTCAGTATTTCTTTGTCCGAAAAACCATGTTCATTAAATATGCCAACGGGTTTGTCATTTTTCCTGGAGGATTTGGCACGCTTGATGAGCTGTTTGAGGCCATGACACTTGTCCAGACATTGAAAATCCAAAGATTTCCGATCATTCTCTACAACCGCAAATTCTGGTCGAAATTGCTCGACTTTGTTCACGAAACCATGCTCGATCGTGGCCTGATTTCTCCAGAAGATCTGAACCTGCTCGTGGTGAGCGACGATCTCGAAGAAATTCGCAAGACACTGCTGGACTGCTATTTCAGCCGCTGCTGGGTTACCTGGAAACGCTCTGAAGGAGCCGTCGAACATTCCGACCCACCAGGCGCACCGGCCACCGCCGTCGACCCCTCGAAGGCCGACGCCCAGTAATTGGAATCCGCTCAACCGTATCGCCCTCCAACCTACCTGACAAAACATTCCTGGAAGTTTCAAAATGCGACCCAACCGATCCAGCCTTGATGAAAATTCGCCAGAAGAATTGGCCAGAGTCGAAGCCAATCAATTGTTTTTGAAAGAAATACAATCCTTATTGCAGGATCAAGGCCCCGCTTCTGCTGTGGATCAATTGATCATCAATGCAAAAGAAAAGGCTCAGCCAAGGCCATTGCTCGACGCCTTACTCTTAAAAGCAAGACTCGATCTAGGGCTTTCTCCCACAGGTGTGGTCTCAGAACTGTTGCCAGCAGAACTGAAAATGAAATATGAAGATCGTTATGTGGAGGCCTTGCGAAGTGTTGGTCAAATGCTGCTGGATCGTGGCGATATTCCCGCTGCATGGCCATATTTTCGGGTGATCGGTGAAAAAGAACCAGTGCGAATTGCCATTGAAAACTTTGATCCTGGTCAAGCCGACGAACATGCTCTGGGGGCTGTGATTGATATTGCATTTCAGCAGCAGGTGCATCCGATCAAGGGCTTTTCGTGGGTTCTCGACCGCTATGGAATCTGCTCCGCAATCTCTTCATTTGAAGCCATTCCAGGTGACGAAAAAATTCGTGCAGAAGCCGCTGCAATGCTGACAAAAGCGCTTTACGATCAATTGCAATACAGCCTGGCTTCGGAAATTGAAAGACGTGACGGGCAAAGGCCTTCTGAATCAGCCACTGTCGCGGAAATGATCACCGGCAAGACCTGGATTTATGACGATGATGCTTATGCCATAGACGTCTCCCACCTGTCGTCAGTGGTTCGATTGTCGCCACTGCTTAAAGATGAGTCGAGCATTGCATTTGCTGTACAGTTGGCCCAATATGGGTCAGGGCTTTCGGATAGGTTTCGCTATGACGGACTTCCTCCATTTGAAGATATTTATGCTGATCACGCCATTTATCTGGACGCATTGATTGGCAAGGATGTTGAAAAGGCGGTCAAACACTTTCAATCCAAGGTGCAAAAGCCTTCGTTTGATGAAGATCAGCCAGCCGATCCGCTTGAAACACTGCCTGCTCAGACTTTGGTGCGATTGCTGGCAAGATTGGGCCGGATTGAGGAAGCGATTGCAGTGGCATCCGAACATCTGATGGAAATTCCTGATTCCTATCTGCTGTGCCCTACTGTCAGTGCTTTGTGTCGTGATGCAAACCGGCCTGACCTATTGGCTCAAGCGGCTGTTGGTGTCGAAGACTGGGCGTTGTATCTGGGGGCCAGAATCGAGGAAATGCAATTAAAAAAAGAGGCTTGATAAATATGGACCGTCCATTGCCTGAAGCTCGCGAAGTCGGCGTTGTCAGGGGCCTGTTCACGGTGGATGACACCGCTCGGGCGGCTGATTTTGTGAGCGGGTCAATTCCCGATCGTATCTGGGAAGTTCAAATTCGAACCGCCAAAGTGCAAGGCCAAATCATGCGACGGTCAAGCCTCGGTGGTTTCTCGATGAAAGATTGTATCTGTATCGACTTAAAGCTGGATCGCCCGGTTCCAGTCGAGCCAGGGCTTCGATTTCGGATCGTCTCGCAGTCGGACCCCACCTTGACAGCAACCGGCGTTGTCAGGCCCTGGGATTAAACGACACTTGAAGACTCTCAAATAGGATTGATAAATGAAGCTCACACGGAACATGATAGCGTTGGTCGGCGTTCTTTTCGTTTCGCAACCTGTCAGCAGCGATGATTTTAAATCTCTGTTTAATGGGAAAGACCTGTCGGGCTGGACCAAGATTGGCTTGAAAAAAGAAGTCTGGTCGGTCGCGAATGATCAAATCATCATGCAAGGCGAAGGTGGTGGCTGGCTGGGTTCAAATGAAGAATATTCAGACTTTGAATTTCAAACGGAATTTCAACTCGCAAGCGATAGCAATTCCGGCATCTATTTGAGAGCACCTGCCGACACATCGCATATTTCACGGACTGGGATGGAGATTCAGCTTCTCGACGATTTTCATCCGAAATACGCAAAGGTTCAGCCCTGGCAGCGCACGGGTTCGATTTATCATGTGGCAGCTGCAAAAACTGGTTTCCTGAAGCCAGCTGGAGAGTGGAATACGATTGTAATTCAAGCCGTGGGCCCGCATGTGGTGATTAAGCTTAATGGACAAACGGTGGTCGATGACCTGATTGATAAGCACCCGGAACTAAACAATGAGCATACGGGACTTGCAAGAAAGTCTGGCAGAATCGGACTTCAAAGCCATAACGGAAGGGTCGCGTTTCGAAATATTCAGATGAAACGGTTGGACTCGAATCTTCAATCTGGGAAATGAATTAAGGGCTGAGAGTGATTTGTCCAGACTCTGGTTTCGTGATGATCTCAGTCGTTTTATTGCGAGGCGCATAAAACCGGAAGAGCCTTCGCTGTGTCGACTTGAGTCGATCAAAAATGGTTGAGCCCTCAAGAACCCAAATCGACTCTCCGTCATTTGAAAACTGGACGTCATGAATCATTCTCATACCAAAATCCCATCGAAGCAGCGGTTTGCCTGTTTTGTAGTCGAGCAAAACCATCTCTTTGATCGACATCGAGACCAGAATCTGTTTTGAGTCACGGTTCCAAAGAATATTGCGAACCCGCCGATTTCCTATCTCGGGAAGATGGATCTCTTTTTCCAATCCAAAAGTCTTTTTATCAAAGATAAGCAACTTTCCGCCTACTTTATAAATTGCAATCAAAGTCCCATCAGGTGAATAACTGGCAGTGGACCAGTCAGAACCGGAATATTCTCCAGTATTTTTGGTCCATGACGACGTATCGATATTCCAGAACAATTGGCTGCTCTGAACGGATCTGATGACGAGAATCTCATTCTGATGGGGTGCAAAACAGGCGTCCTGAACTTTATCTGCAATAAAAATTGTTTTTGGCGATTTGTCATCTGTCAGGTCGATAAAATAGAGGTTCTGATCGCCGTCAATCACCACAAAATAAGGTTTGGTTTTACTGCCATGCACGATCGGATCGGTGATCCTCAATTTTAATGGGAAATTCTTGACCTCTTTCCACTCGATTTTTCGGGTAAACTTTTCTTGATCAGGTTCGAGAGCATCCGTGGCAAATTGAAATGTCTGAGTCACCTGTCCTGCTTCTTTCTGATCTAAACGCTTCTTTAAAACACCTAAATATTTCCCATGAAATGCTGTGGCCGAGTCTTTGAATTCACCATCAATCAGGGTTTTGATGGTTTTTACATTCTGTTCACCAGTCAGGGTTTGCGAGCGGTCGTTATAGTCGTCTGATAAAAAAATCGTTTCTTTGCCATTCAATTCCTGCTTGATTTCAAAAAACCTGATGTCAGGAATCAGGTCTTGGCATGGCCGTTCCCAGATTCGCATCTCAAAATCCCTGCCAATACTCGCAATCGATCGGTTCCAGGGTTGGTATACAATCGAGGTCACCGATTTCTGGTGACCATTTAATCTACCAATTCTTGAGCCTGAGGGGATGCCAAAAATGTCGATATGGCCTGATCCAAGATCTATGGCCACTGCGTTCATACCGTAAATATTTGCCAGAGGGCTGAATCGTTCGGTACGCAATCCCGTTTGGCTGGCTGAATTAAACTGACCAAGATTCTGATCCATTGAAATCTGGTTGGCAAGCTCCATCGTATTTAAGTCCCAGAATGCAATCGTTCGATCTTTACTCGCAGAAATAAGCCACTTGCCATTTGCGGAAACCAAGGATTGAATGACTTCGTCAAAGTGACCCAAGAGTGAGTTCGTGAGCTTCGCAGTTGCAATATCAATAATTCGGATTTTATTGTCCTCGCTGCACACGGCCAAACGGGTGTGGTCGGGCAGCAATGCGATGGTATAAAGCCTTGGGCGTGCTCCGGTTTCGGATGAGAGTTCGGATTGATAGATTAATTCTGTGGCTTTTTCGATATTACGAATGACTAATCGACCATCGAATCCGCTTGAAATCAATTTCTGGGAGTCCGCTGTAAATGCCAATGAGACCACCTGGCTTGAATGACCCTTCGTATTTGAAATCAATCGGGATTCTTTTAGAGAATATAAATCAATATTTCCGTTGCTTTTGCCAATGGCGAGATATTGATTGTCAGGTGAAACGGCGATGCTGTCGATCGGTGCATTAGGCGAAAAACGGATCTCCCTGATCACTTTTAATTGAACGGGATCCACCTCCCGGGCAAATCCATCAATTCCTCCCACCCATATCGTCTTGCTGACTGGTGCAGCGGCCATGACATAATGCACTACTTTTTCTGGGAGTCCGTCTACCAACTCCGACATCTTTCGACGTTCATAGTTTAAATAATGCCAGGAAAACTCGCGAGGATCATCCTTGACTTCTGCGTCGGCCGGCCATGCGCTGGTCTCATCAAGCAGTTCATTCAAACGTTCCTTGTTATTATAGGCTAAATATTTCTGGGCCGTTTCCATGGAGTCCACATAGTCGTTCCACCAGCTAAGCCTGAAGCGTTCGACATCCAATTGATGTAAAAAGCGATTTTGCTGAACTCTTAGTACGAAGAATGTCGTTACCCCAACCATCATCACAAATAGAAAGCTGGCAATCAGCCGATTACGTCGGAAAAAAAGCGATGTTCGGCGTATCGGGTCGTGTTTCAAAACCTGTGGAGTCCGGTAATTCAGCCAGGCATCAAGATCTTCGGCCATCTCGCCGGCCGATTGATATCGATTCTCGGGATTTTTTGAAAGTCCCTTCATTGCAATGGCTTCAAGCGCAACCGGTAATTCATGCCTGATTGTGCGTGGTGGAATGGGCTTTTTATGTGAAATATTATCTCTGAGCAGCGACGGATCGGGTTGATTAAAAACAGGTTTGTCGGTCAGTAACTCGTAAAGTATTGCGCTGATGGCATAAACGTCTGTGCGGGCATCAATATGGCTGTTGGCCTGCAACTGCTCTGGAGCCATGAAGCAAAGTGTGCCTTGAAGGTCGTTTGATTTTAAATTCTTTTCCGAGCGGATCCGTGAGGCACTTCCAAAATCGGTCACTCGAACGGCCAGGTGCTCAGGAGGCAATTCGACAGGGTCTTCCGCATAAGGGTGTTCGAGCAGAATATTCGACGGTTTTAAGTCGCAGTGAAGAATGTTTTGCTGGTGGAGGTGATCAATTGCTTCGGCGAGTTGCTTGATCCAGACTGCGGCCAGCTTTGGTGAAATGGGCCGAATGGTCAGTTCGAGCCATTGCTCCAGGTTCGGGCCGTTCACGAGCCGGCTCACCAGATAGGGCATCCCGTTGGCGACCCCGATATCCAATAATGGAACCAGTCCAGGATGGACGAGTTGACTCATGGAGGCCGCTTCGCGATAAAATCGTTCTTTGATTGTTTTCAGGCCCCTTAATTCAGGCCTTGGCATTTTTAATGCAACTTCGCGACGTGTGATTCGATCAAATGCACGATAAACGATGCCAAAACTACCACGTCCTATGATTTCGCGAAGTTCAAACCGTCCTAAAACCGTAGCTTTTTCAAATTCCTGGATTGGGACATCGTCATCGAGTAATTCTTCAGATGTGTTGAAATCGACATCGGCTACTAAATCACGTTCGACGATCGAAAAAAGCTGCAAATTGCGTAGTGAATTCGCCAGATCGGCAAAATCTGGATCGACTTCCGGCTGATCTGTACCGATCAAGTTGTCCATCAATTGATCGTCAAGTAAATTCCAGGGCGAGTCGCCGTGCTTTTGGAGCCTCATCGCCAATTCATTAAATCGTTCATAAGGATCAATTTGAGGATCCGGCCTATTGGAAGGATCTGGCTCTGATGGAATATTGTTATGCATGTGAATTAATCCTTGAGCTTTAAAGTTTTCCAAAGTGCGTGAAACTCTTGTAACGCCTTAATTCGAAGGTAACGAATATTATGGACTTTTGTATTAAGCAATGTGGCATGCTGTTCGAGCGAGACACCGTCAAGCCAATGAATCAGGGCATGTTCCAGTTGTTTGTCCATCAGTTTCATCACGGATTTCACACGATCGGACTGCTCTCGCAAGGCCGCCATACTGCCTGGTGTGGTTTCTCTTGAAACCCAGATGTTTGGATCGATTCCCGAGTTGTCAATCGTTGAAGCGTCGTCAATCGGTGATGTCGAAATCGATTTCTTGTCTTTGACCATGGCCTGAATCATCCGGAAATGGATCCGTTTTAGCCACGCAAGCCAGCTTGCTGTGTTCTCTCCTCGGAATTGATGAAAATATCGCTGAGCAATGTAAACCACTTCCTGAGTGAGGTCGCGACACGAGAGCCGAAGCCGATGGAAATACCTGGCCTGGGCATTGCTCCAGTATTCAATACTTGGAAGGCTCAAAGTGATCAACTGATCAAGTGCAACCTCTGAACCCGCCTTCGCCTGGCGGATCAAATCGTCGATCAATTGCGTGTCTAAATGCATGAACGCGAGACCCAGATGGCCAAACGATCTTCAGAATGGAGGGATTGCTTATCTTACCCAATTTTGAATGCGGTTCACAAACATCTGGATTCAAGATTTTGGCCGTTTGAGGTGTTCTTGAATCTGAGTCAATGTTTTCTGGACTTCCGCTTCGTTCTCCGGCTCGAGTTTGAGCATGGTCTGGCAGGATTTCTCAGCCTCCTGCCACTTCTCCATTTTCATCAGGGCTTTGACCAGAACGTCATAGGCTCTTGGGTTGTAAGTGTCGATGACCAAACACTCTTCAGCCCACTTTTGGGCCTGTTTGGGCTCTCCAAGTGCCAGCGATCGTTCAGCAAGAGCCAGCCGAACATCCAGATCATCTGAATCTGCCGAGGCCAGTAAGGCCAGTGAATTCAGCATCTGAGGGATATTTTTCTGACGCAAATGGATGCGAGTCAGGCCGGCGATCCACTTCGGGTTGTAGGGGTCGTCTTTGCGAGCCAGTTCATAAAGTTTCAGGGCATCGTCCAACTGACCTGCATTCATCTCCAGTTCGGCGAGGAGGTCGAGCACGCGCGGATTCGGCGATTTCTCATCCAAAGCCTTTTTGAGAAGGGCCAGGGCGGCTGGCTCGTCGTCGATGCTGGTGAGCAGACGGGCTTTGACATAGCTGGCAAGAGGATGGCCGGGTTTAAGTTCCAGGGCTTTATCAGCTGGGCTTCGAGCTTCTTTCAGTTCGCGGCGGGCAAAAAAGTCGTAGGCCAGAGCAGCCCAGGCGTCCGCATTTTTGGGGTTCGCGGCGAGATCTCGTTCCAGTTCGGAGCGGGAAGGGAGATTTTCTTCGGTACTTCTGGCTTTGATTTTGCCAACCACCTGATCCAGATAGGCCAGATATTCTTTCTCGAACTGCGCTTTGGAGACGCCAAAGTTGGTTTCAACCGCTTTCTGAGTGGCGACACCCTGAGAATAGGAGTCGAGCATTTTTCGAAGCGAATCAGGCCCGAAACGGGTGATCATGAACTCGGCATAAAGTTGGGCCTGACAATAGGCCATTTGTCGATCTTCAGGCTCTTTGGGACGAATGAAGCCGAGGTTGATGGTGTCCAGATTGAGGACGCCTTTGCGATTCGGAACCCGTTCCAGAAGCATCACGTTCCAGGGCTGGGGGCGGGGAAAGCCTTCGCTTTGGACGGCCAAAGCCTCAGTGAACCAGTGCGGAATATTGAAGTTGGTTTGCTGAAGCGTGATGACGTGGACCAGTTCGTGAGTCAGAACTCGTGCCCAGTTATAGGGTTGCTGCGTGGCGCGGGGGCTTGCCAGGGCCACCACCCGGCCTGTGCAGGCACCCACTGTGGGCAGGAACGGGAGGCCGGTGGTGCGTCCGCTGAACCACTGGTGATTTTTCATGATTTCGATCTGGGTCTGGCCGGCCGGTTCGAAACCAAGATCCTTGACCATTTGTGGATAGATCTTTTCGAGATAATCGGACATGGCCTGAGCGAGAACTTCATCTTGAGTCGGGTCGTAAATCACACGAAAATGAGGGGTTGCAATTTCTTTGTAAGTCGCCATATGGGCGAGCACTTTGAGCATGTTGTCGGCACGCACGTTAAACGGGTCGGCCTCAAAGGCGTCGTCGAACAGGGCGTGGGCTTCCGTTTCACGGCCGATCTGCATGTAAAGCATTCCGAGACCGACTTTTGCATCCGCACGTCGGTTGTCGGCGGCGACGGATTGAAGGAACGCACGTTCGGCGACATGATATTTACGGCGATCTGCGAGACGTTCGCCTAGAGCATAGTAAAACGTTGCAGGTTTAGGGCTTTGGGCGAGTGCCCTCTGTTCAGCTTCGAGCACACCCAACTCATCTGCGACCAGTTGGCGTGCTGCTGCAAGACGCGCCAGCGAATCTTCGTCTTTTGGCGAAAGTTTCACAGCGGCTTCAGCGGCTTTGAGGGCATCGTCGAAGCGTTCATCCGAGATGTTCAAATCGGCCAGAAGGACTTGTGCAGGCGTATATTCAGGGTTGATGTCAAAGGCCCGTTGGGCGCGTTGTCGACCGGCGGCGAGTTTGTAACCTTCGAGGTCGGCACGGCCCAGGGTGACGATCACCTCGGCGGCGAGGGGGTTGATACGCAAGGCTTTTTGGAGTTCGGGGATGGCACGTTTTTCGTTGTATCCCGCGAGGAAAAGTTTGCCGGCGGACCAGTGGGCTTGCCAACAGTAGGCGTCGTTGGCAACGGCGTTGTCGTAAAGCTCTGTGAGAATGTCCGAAAGTGATTCTGAAAGCTGCTCGCCCTGAGTGGTGGCCCGGTAGAAGCGTTCGGCGGCTTGGCCTGCGATCACAAGTTGTTCGGCATTCAGCTTTTCCGGTGCTTCGTTGCGTTTCTTGATAAACCATTCGGCAGAGGTGGTGGCTTCGTCGTTCTGGCCTGAAGCGTCCAAAAGCCGGACTTGAAGCCAGCGAGCGCTGTAATGGTTTGGATCAGTTTTAAGTGTTGATTCTATATGGGTTTTCGCTTTGTCCCACTGGCCGGAATCGAATGCCCATTGCGCCAGAATGGCTTGAAGGTCGGCATTTTTTGGGAGTTGGTTGGCGATTTTTTCCAAATCAGGAAGAGTTGAGGTTCGTCCACCGATCTCGGATTGGGCCAGTGCCAGGCCTTTCCAGACATCTCCCAGTGTTTTTGGGTTGGATTTGATGGAATCCTGATTTTTCAAGTCGTCGTAAATTTCGATCGCTTCCGGTGATTTACCGGTCTGCCGAAGGACCCTTGCGGATTCAAGTCGTTCTTCAACAGAGGTTTGTGCGTGAATTTTGGCAAAGGGGGATGCCAGACACATCAGGCATGTGATCGTAAGAGTGAGCTTGATCCATTGGACTGGGCCAGCCTGGCACGGATTTGAGTTCATGGTGTGCGTCCTAATTTTCAGGCTCGATGCGAACGGAGGATCAGCAGCGAGAATGGCTGGTCAGGCCCTTGGATAGTGTCACCTAATTCTATACACAACGATAACAAATTGAAAACGATGATTGGGAGTGAATGTTTTTTAACGGTTTAAGGTTGGGGCATTTCCTGGCGATTCGACTTGCGCATCCAGAGGAATGGCTTGCGAATGGCTTGGTAAGTGACTGGTTCAGAGGGGTCAGCAATCGGAGCGGTGAGGGAGTATCCAAGATTTGCTCCCAGACATTCCGGGTCGAACGATGGGAGAACGGTTTGCTCGATGAATTGATAATGGCGGAACGAGCCAGCCATAACCATCAGGTGGAACAGGTCATGCGCCTCAAAAATGCCAGGGATCAGGCTCGGGGCATCCTGCCAGTGCAGAAGGGCGCCAAAAGTATAAAACAGGCCACCTTCGGCGATCATGCGAGTTTTTGACCATGGCACGCGCTGACAGACCAGAGCGTATCCGGGGACTGCGCCCCAACCCATTGCAAGATAGATGCTTGTGGCAATTCCTTTGGGAATTGGATTATAAGCGATTCGGAGCAAGGCTGCGGCGATTGCGGCGGCCCAGATTAATGAGAGAACTTGCTTTCCGGACTTTGCATGGAGAAGGTGGAACGCAATGGGGGTGTAAGTGCCGGCGATTAATAGACCTATACCGATATGATCAAGACGGTTATACCAAGCCAAGGTGGGTTCGCTGCCGTGTACGGAGTGAAAAACGGTGGAGGCACCTGAACAGGCCAGTAAAGTTAAGCCATAAAGTAATATGGTGAATTGCTTTGTGCGATCAGAGGTTTTTCTCATCAGGCGGATGATAAGCGGAATGGAGGCAATAAACCAGAGGCCGTGTGTCAGCGCACTTGCAGGCTCGCGCAAATGCTCGATGTTAAGGGACATGGCCCGATCCTTCGTGACACGTTTTGATAGGAGATAGATCGAAAAGGCTGGTTTGGAGATTTCCAGCCAACAGACCGAATGCAGAGGAGTCGAAGATTTTCTAATGGGCCACGACTGAACTACTTTTCAATTATCGTCAAACCAGCATCTAATATATCATTGATTTGATCTGGATGGACCTAAATTTCGTCAATTGCCTAAATTTACAAAAGGTTTTGTTGGATCCCCACATAGCAGGTGAATGAGTTACAGCAATTTGGATAGAGGAGAGTAAAAAATCGTGAACAGGCCCGCAGGGCTTGATCTGTTCGCGATGTGATTGAAAAAAGAGCTTAAAAATGCCGGAGACAGGATTTGAACCTGCACGAGAAAAAATCCCACCAGCCCCTCAAGCTGGCGCGTCTGCCAGTTCCGCCACTCCGGCTTATCTGCGATCAGGGAGGCAATTCCTGACGAATCTAATCTTAAGCCATGGTTTGAAAATGTCAAGCGTTTGACGGGAACTCTCAAGCTATTCCGTGTCTCAAGCCGATTTCTGGTGGGTGAGTTCACGATCTGCAAGGAGGCCATCGCAGTGCGGGATACCCTAAAACGGCGATGGTACCTGATTGGTTTAATCCCTTGGCTGGGCAGTCTTTTGCTGGCTGCTGCCGAGGTGGTGCGTTCGCAGAATTCGGTCGCGATGGGTGCTCTGTCGTTGGACGTTGGAAAGAACCAGAATTCCAATAAAATTAGTGGACTGGATGCGACGAAAAATCTGGCGAAAGTCCTATCGGTGAGCAGCAGCCGACAAAGTTGGACGTTGCCTATCAGCAACAGTCGTGATGGATGGCTTGTTGCGGTGGGGATCACTTCGACCAGGTCGGGGAAATTTCCGGTCACGTTCCAGACCAAATCCGCGGAACGAGATGGACTGGAGTCCTCTTCTAAGCCGATTTCCGATTTTAAGCCGGTCCAATATTCTGTCCAAAAGCCATCTGCTGTACGACATCAAGCAACCTCTAAGCCCTTTGTGGACAAATTAGTTGCAAAGCAACTGCCGGTGACGCGATCGTTTGCGATTCAGACTCAGTCGGGCGATAGTCATGATTCGGCTTTTTATGAGATGGTGGAGGCGAAACTTAGAAAAGTGGGTCAAAAGGTGGCGGTTTACGTCGATCAGAGAGATCTTCAGGCAGTCTCGGAGCAGGTTCTTTTGGAGATAGTCGAGATTGTTGATAAAGATATACCAGAACGAGTGATAACGAAGATTGGCCAGGCTCGGGACACGGACGGTGACGGTCGGCTGACGATTGTTTTGAGCCAGGCTCTGAGCCGGATTGGGAACGGGACGGTGGTTTTGGATGGTTTTGTTCGACCTTCCGATTTTGCAAGCGGCGGGACGTTTCCCAGAAGTCATTCCAGTGACATGATTTATCTCAATAGCAGAGTCTCTGGTGGGCCGTTTCTGAAGAGCTTGCTGGCTCATGAATACACGCATGCGGTTGTGGCATCGAACCGGATTGAGAATGATTCGGAATTGGCTGAAGAGAGTTGGCTTGACGAGGGGTTGGCTCATCTGGCAGAGCGATGGGTGGATGGATCGTGGGATAATCTGGATTATCGAATCTCAGCCTTTCTTCATGCCAGTCAAGACTTTCGGTTGATTGTTAACGATCAGGACGGGCTCAGGGAGAGCCGGGAGCATGGTCATCGAGGGGCTTCGTATTTGTTTCTGTCGTGGTGCGAATCGGTTTTTGGACCGGAATTACCGAGAAGGCTGGTTGAATCTTCGGGTGTCGGTTTGGGAAATTTGGAAAAGCTGACTGGCAGGTCCATGGACGAGTTGTTCCGGGGCTGGTCGTTGGATTTGATGAAACGCTGCGCCAGTTTGGGTGAAGTGGAGCAGGTTCGGTCGCAAGCCCTTTTGAATGAATGGCTTGTGGGGATACCTCAAGCGACGGTTCATGAAGTGGTTGGAGGGGATCAGGAATCAGCACAAATCACTTCCTGGGAGGCGATTGGTACCAGTGTTCGGCTTTTTCGTGTGATTCCAAAAGCTGGAATCTCGATGTCAGGCGCGATTGAACTAACGATCCATGCGCCACTTGAGGCGGGTGTACAAGTCACTGCAATGCCTTTGACGGACAGGCATCAGGGGCTAAAACTTGATGTGGTGGAACAGCCTGATGGGGATGATTTACCTGGAAATCAGAAGGCCGGCTTAGAGCTTAGTTTAACAAATCTTGATCAGGAACGGACGTTAACAATTCAGGCAGCAGGGTGGGAGACTTTGGCCACGAGTCTGGATGCTCGCAGACTGAGGCAACACCGAGGTTTCTTTGACTTGCTGGAGTTGGCCAGGCGGACGGGTTCTGTCACTTTGAAGCCAGGCCAGACGATCAGGACAGGGCCGATCTGGATTGATCCCCTGCCCGATTCATCGAGCTTGGTAGCGTGGAGGGTGGTCGCCCACGATCCTGCCGGCAGGCCTGAATTTGCGAGTGCTCAGATCCGCATGAAGCAGAGGGAGAGGGATCAAATCGCTCCGCAGTTGGCGGGCGAGGTGATTGAGGATCAACCAAAAGTTTTGCGGCGTTGATGGATCTGTTGCGAATCAGCGAGTGATGGCTGGGCTTGAGCCTTTCGCCATGGAGGCCGTTTTTTCGTCGGCAGCCTTTTGCTGAGCGATTCGATGAGGGATCACTCGTTCCTGGTAGAACTTTTCCATGTGGCGATAATCAGGGCCGTGATTGACGCTGACGAGCCCGAAGTGCTGTGCCACTTCCTTTTCGGAATCTTCCAGATTCCATCCACTGATCATGGTGCGATAAGCGATATGGGCCATACTGGCCCGGTTCACGCCGTGATGGCAGTGGAAAAAGACCGGCTGACTGGCGGGGTCGCCGATAATTTTTGCGGCTTTTTCGAGTTGATCCGAGACAAAGGTACGTGTGTCGTCGCCTCGGACGTCGTGGATGGGCAAGTGAATCCAGGTCACGCCGGTTTCTTCGCAGATCCGCTTTTCCATCTTCACCAGTGGGTGATCGTCTGGATGGGCCAGAGCCACGATGGTTTTGAGGTGGTGCTGGCGAATGATCCGGCGGAGGGGGATGGCTTGTTGCCAGCCACCTCGAAAGACTTTGCCAGGCTCGATTTCCATAAATTCGCGGGTCAGGATATAGTCGTGCCCGTGCTGCCAGGTTTGCTGGCCGGCCACGCCTACGGCAGTTGTTCCAAGCACGCGCCGAAGCCACTTTCGCCTGTTTTCCGTCATGACCACACCCGTGAATAAATGGGATGAGCCGTATTTTTAGGCCAGTTCGCTGGTCCATCAACGACAGGGTTGCACTATAATCAATCTTGAGAATTCGACAACCCGGATTCAGATCTGTCCACATGCTCCCAAGGAACTGATGATGATTATGCGCCAGAACGGGTTACGTATCAGTACACGGGGCCGGGGGACGTATGAAATCACCGATTCCGTGCGTCAATATGTGAAGCAGTCGGGCGTGACTGGCGGGATGTGCAATATTTTTTTGCATCATACGTCGGCCTCGTTGATTCTTTGCGAAAATTATGAGCCTGATGTGAGGCGCGATCTGGAAGTCTTTTTCGCTGGTCTGGTCCCGGACGGCGATCGTCGGTTTCATCACCGCGACGAAGGCCCTGACGACATGCCAGCCCATGTCCGTTCGATTCTGACCACCAATTCACTGGCTGTGCCTGTGGTTGGGGGAGATCTGGATATGGGGACCTGGCAGGGCGTTTATGTGTATGAGCACAGGGTTGCGCCACATAACCGGCGATTGACGATCAGCATCTGGGGCGAACCTGAGGTTGATTCCAGTAGCTGATGGTCAGAATGGGGCCCTTTTTTTGAATCGGTGCTATGGCAGTAATGCCTCAGATCAGCCGATTCAGGGTGTCATTCGTCATCCTGATTTCGTCTGGGCTTTGATCGATCCTGTTTGCGTTCGTGTTTGGCGAGCGCGTTGGCGAAGTGGGCCATGTCGTCGGGCAGCTGGGTATCAAAGTCGAGATATTCGCCAGTGATCGGGTGCTTGAAATCGAGACGTGCGGCATGGAGGCAAAGCCGGGGCGGTTTGACTTGATCGCGGCGGGTTTTCTTGCCATACATGGCGTCGCCGTGCACTGGACAACCGAGGGAGGCCAGGTGCAACCTGATCTGATGGGTTCGGCCGGTTTCCGGAATACATCTGACCAGAGATCCTCTACGTGAAAGGATTTCGATCAATTCGACGTGCGTCACAGCCGTTTGTCCGACCTCATCGGGGCGAGCCAGACGCCGGCGACGGACACCGGTTTCGACGACGTCTTTACGGCAAGTCACAGTTGGCCTGCCGGGTGCGTCGGCCACGATGGCGAGATATTCACGGCCAATGTCGTGGGCTCTCCAGATTTCCTGAAGTTTGCTGGTGACTTCGGCAGACTTGGCGAAAATCATGACGCCTGAAGTTTCCATGTCAAGCCGGTGCACTACGCCCATGTAAGGCTTGTGACCACCGTGTCTTAGCTTGATGTAGCGTTCGACGCGGGCGACCATGGTGTCCAGATCCCAGTCGGCAGACGGGGTGGTAGGGACTCCAGGCGGCTTTTCGAGGACGATCAAATGCGAATCTTCAAAAAGCACGCGGATCGGGCTATCGACGATGCGGCGAGCCTTGGGGCGGCTCATGTCCATGTGGATCTGAGCTTCGGGTGACAGGAGTTTGCCAGCCTCCTGACAGAGATATCCATCAACATCGACCCGGCCATTGACAATGGCCTCCTGAGCGGCCCTTCGGGAGAATCCGAAGCGGTCTACGACAAGTTTGTCGAGCCTGACGTTCGGGTTTTCCGGACGCGTTTCCGGAGCATCAGAATCGGGCGTCACAGGCAGGTCTTTTTCGGTCGAGTCGGTCACTGGTTTGAGCTTTTCAATTCTTGGAGTCGGTGGCTTGGGCCTGTGCAGCCTTGTTGGCGGGCGAATCAGGCAGGGTTTTCAGTTGTACATTGCGGAACTTGTAAGTCAGGCCTTTTTCGCCGTGGTGCTGGAGGGCGATATGGCCTTCGGCGTCGATTGAATCATGGTAATCGACCGTCTGCACGCTGTTTACGAAAATCTTGAGGTGATCGCCCACGGCTTCGATTCGGTATTTGTTCCAGGCATCGTTTTTGAAAGCGGCCTGGGCCCCGGGCTTGTCCTTGAGACTTACGAGCCAGCCCCTGCGGCCTTCGTCGTACAGGCCACCGGCCCATTTACGGTCGGAGGTGTCGACCTCAGCCTGATATCCCCAGAGCTTGTTCTTCTGGAAATGGCAGCGGAACTGGAAGCCGCTGTTGCCACCTTTGGGGCAAAAAACTTCGCCTTCCAGAATAAAATTCTTGTAGGTTTTTTCGGTCACCAGGAAGAATTTTTTACTGCCTGTGAGGATGATTTCACCATCGGCCACAGCCACTTCGCCCCAGTCAAAAGGCTTGGTCCAGCCGGTGGTCGATTTTCCATCGAACATCGCTTTGAAATCAGCGTCAGCGGCTTTGGAAGTGTTTGATAAGCCGATGGAGACCAAGGCAGTCAAAGCGGTTGCAAACAATTGGCGAGCAGTCATCTCGATGCATTCTCCCTGCCAGACTAAGGCCTTGCTTTCGAAACCAAACCGGCGTTTGAAATGTGCCGGGACTTTTGGTTGCGGGGTTCGTGGTTGAATCATCATAATACCACAAGTTGACTTGAGATGGGACTGACGACTCCGTTTTTGATCTGAGATACACGAAACCTGAGCGGCAAAATCACATGGACGATCTGGTTGTTGGTGCGGGGATTCTGGGGCTGGCTCATGCGTATCATCTGGCCAGAATGGGCCGAAAGGTGATGGTGGTGGAACGCGGCAGGAAGGCGATGGGGGCATCGTGCAGGAATTTTGGAATGGTCTGGCCGATTGGTCAGCCGGTGGGCGAGATGGAAGATATGGCCATGGCCAGCCGGGGCCATTGGCTGAACGTGGTGCGCGAGGCCGGCTTCTGGCACGACAC
>CAMCFM010000027.1 GCA_945874095.1 Candidatus Kuenenia stuttgartensis | reverse complement strand
AATTTGCTCTTGATAGATTTCCTGATCTGCACTCATCATCGGCCTCAATCTTGTTTTATGTGATTCTTGCGTATCTTGTATCAATCGGATGAATTCTCTGGTGCTCACGGTTTGGTGAGAAATTCATCAAGATTTAAAATCACGTTCGCTACATTTGTCAGAGCCGCCATATCATCAGCCTTCATCCCAGCCGGCAAAGGTCCAAGTGGGTTTGTGCTCATCGAATCAGCCGACTTCGGATCAGATTGATAAAATGCAACCCTGTCGAGATATAGGCCAGTCAAGGCTTTTAATTCATGACTTTTCGCCGGTCGGCCCAATGCCAGTTGCATACCATGCGACAGCCGTTTATTCAATTCTGTACCTTCCACCTCGCGGGCCATGCGACGAGCCAATGCCTGAGCGGCTTCAATATAAACCGTATCATTTAATGTGATCAAAGCCTGAAGCGGCGTATTCGTTGTAATTCGCCTGATCGAACAGATTTCACGACTTGGTGCGTCCATCGTAATCATTGCTGGATAAGGACTCGTACGCTTCATAAAAGTATAAAGCCCACGTCGATGCTTATCCTCGCCTGGGCTTGTCACCCATTTATCCGTGTTATATGTGCTTCTCCAAATGCCTTCAGGCTGATATGGCATGACCGATGGGCCAAACATTTTTGGTGACAATAGCCCTGAGACTCTTAAAGATATGTCACGAATCATCTCCGCATCCAGCCTGGTGCGGGGGAAATGTCCCAGCCAAAGATTCGATGGATCAAGTTCTGCTGACTCAGCACTCACATTCGAAGCCTGCCTGTAGGTTGAAGATGTGACAATCATCCGACACAAGCTTTTCAGGCTCCAGCCAGATTCCTGAAATGCAATCGCCAGATAATCCAGCAGTTCCGGATGCGATGGAGGCTGACCCTGCGATCCAAAATCTTCGGGAGTTGCAACCAGCCCCTGCCCAAAAAATGCGGACCAGTGCCGATTCACCGTAACTCTTGCTGTCAATGGATTTTCAGGATCAAACAGCCATGCAGCTACCCCCAGTCGATTCGCCGGTAAGCCCGGCTTCAACTTAGGAAAACTATCTGGAGTCGCTGCTGAAACTTCGACCCCGGGGTCAAGAAAATTCCCTCTTTGATGAACCTTGGTCACACGCCTTGATTTTTCAGGCAGTTCCTGATAAATCGGTGTCCTGCATGCTTCAAGGACTTGATTTTTCCGTTGATTCAGGGCCGTGAACTGATCCAGATCAGCCTTTCTCGGCGGACCAAATGCAAAGACTTTCACAGCAGTTTCGAGATCGCGATCAATCGCATTCAATTCCGTAGCCTGAGACACGGTCGGAAACGATTCGAAGGGCGATTCATCGCCACGGTCATTGTCGGCAGTCTGATTAAAAAAGGCGTAAAATTTGTAATAATCCGTCTGTGAAATCGGGTCGTATTTATGACTGTGGCATTTCGCGCATCCGAAGGTCAGCCCCATCCAGACCTGCATGGTGGTATCAATCCGGTCTTTGACAGCCGCTGAACGGAATTCCTCATCATCCGTACCGCCCTCCTCATTCGTGAGGGTATTGCGATGGAATGCCGTTGCCAACCTCTGATCAGGCTTGCTTCCAGGAATCAAGTCACCTGCAAGTTGATCTCGAGTGAATTGATCGTAAGGCTGGTCGCGATTGAATGCGGCAATCACCCAGTCCCGATATCTCCACATCGGCCGGCTTCGATCCTTTTCATAACCGCGAGTATCTGCAAACCGAGCCAGATCGAGCCAGATTCGGGCCCAGCGTTCACCATAACCAGGGCTCGCCAGGAGCCTTTCCACAAGCCTTTCGTAGGCGTCGGGAGCAGCGTCTGCCAAAAACTCGGTGACCTGTTCAGGAGTTGGCGGGAGACCTGTCAAGTCAAGTGAAACACGACGAATCAGCGTATTTTTGTCAGCTTCAGGATTCGGAGACAGTTTCGCGGATTCCAGCTTCTGTAGTACAAATCCATCAATCGCATTTCGTCCCCAATGAGCATTTTTAATCTTCGGTGGTTCGACTTTCACAGGCTTTTCAAAGGCCCAGTGGTTTCGCCAGTCGGCACCTTGTCCGATCCATCGGGAAAGGGTCGCGATCTCCTCTGGTTTAAGCCTTTTCTCAGGCCCTCCCGGAGGCATCACCTCATCTTTATCATGAGACGTAATTCGAGCGATAATTTCACTCTCTCCCACATTTCCTGCAACCACTGGAGACCATCCACCGCGGTCGGCAAAAGCATCCGCTTTCTGGTCAAGCCGTAATTTCGCCTTGCGCTGACCTTGATCAGGGCCGTGACAAGCAAAACAATGACGAGCCAGAATGGGACGGACTTCACGCGCAAAATCCACCTTATCCGCCTCAGCAGCACCCACCAACAAAACCTGTTGATGGATCACTAAAAGCATGAACAGCACAAGTGTTACAGGTGATTTTATCATGGTTTTCAACTGCAGTGTGGATCGCATCGGGAAGGTCCCTGAAATCAGGATTTAGGCAAGTATACTCATCATATCCGAAACTCATCCGTTTCGAAAGAAGATATCCTTGGAAAAAAGATTGGCGAAAATTCCTGGGACCTTAAAACTCTTGATTTTCCAACGCACTAAGCCCCATACGAATCGGTACAATGACAGAAACGATTCCCATGAAAACCGATATCCCTACACCCACACCAAGCCACCTTTGAAATTGATCGAAGGTCCAGGCGGATGATATCCTCTGAAATCCAGCTCCACCGGTATCAATCCCTACGAAATATAGATGGCACGGTAATGCAACCGCCCCAATTGTAATCATCAGGAAAAGCAGGCTGACCACCAGATTCAAAGTACCTCCGAAACCAGCCGCAATTTTGGATGGATCGCTCTCTCGATAGTTCGGCAACCTCGCACCAAGACCTACTGATATTGCGGATAAGCCAAGGCAGATCACAGCCATTAAGATCGCGTGAACCGTAATTAAAATCGGCTCAAGCCTGAGCTGAATATCTGAGATCATGAGCAGTGATTCGCTTGCAAACAATGATAATGACGCGGAAAACGCAAATTTACCCCACAGGATCTGCGACCTCCGTACCGGCAGCAAATTCAACATCCAGGCATTTCTGCCTTCCAGCGACATCATTGGGAATATAAACCGGCTTGTAAATGTTGCCAAAAGTAAGGCTGCCACCGAGAGATTCAGGTAGCTGACAAGATTGCGCCAGACCGGACTTTCAAGATTTGTGGAAAACTTCCTGATATTCATGAAGTAGGCCGCCAGTAGTCCGAAAAAGATTAGAAATTGCGACCACTGCGCAGGATCTCGCAGAAAACATCGCGCATCTTTCACAATCAGCAACTGAACTGGCCTGGAAAGAAATGAAAACACCGTATGGATAAACTGATCAAGCCCGTGTGTTTGACGCCGCTTTCGGGAAGAACGCTCGCCCTGCGCTCTGCAGAATGCCTCTCGCAATAGTCGGAATGCAACCCAGGTTGCAACCAAATAGGCCATCGCAGCATTTGATGCAATGACCAGAAAATAGAATAGCCCGTTTCCAATTCGATTATGACTGAGTCCCACCACGGCCTGAGCCATCCAGCGACTGGGCAAGAGCGGGTGACGCGTAAATGCCAAGCGGCCAAGCAGATTATCCATCCAGTCAGGTGTCAAAGCATCACCCGGTGTCCGAACCAGATTCCAGGTAAATCGGCCAATCAGAATGATTAAAATACAAGAGACCACCGCCAATATGGTTTTTGGTCGTCGTGGAACAATATATCCGATCAGAATTGCAACCGATGCACCGAGACCGCCAGGTAATCCGACAAATGCAATCAGGAGGGGAACAATAGTCAGATAATACGCCAGCCCAGCCTTCACAGAAATCCCATAGGCCACCAGGACAGGACTGCCAAGAAGTAAGACGCCCCAGCCTGCAAATCCAATCGACTCCACAAACTTGTGAGCAAATATCCGATCTTCTCGTGGGGGCTGGGTCATCAGCCAGGAGGCTTCCCGGCCATGGAACAACCCTGCATAAATGATGATTCCTGTGGACACTCCCAACATCACAAAAAGTGTCAGGAAGAATAGGCCAAATAGGTATTCGTAGATTTCATCCGTCAGTTTAAATGTTTCGACAAATTCGAATCCGCCTAGAAACAGGCCAAACATGCCAACCCAAAAGACCATGCAGCAGAAAAGTGCCACAAAAAGCCTGAGCCTGCCATTCTTCCATAAATCCGCGATGGTGTTTTTAAAAACACGATTTCGAAGGTAAGCGAGTGATGCAGCTGAGCTGGTATCAGTTTTCATGGAAGTCCTTCCTCTTCGGCAGCATCAGGAGATTTATCAGATGGATTGATCAGATCTTCACCCCCAGTGAGTTCCAGAAACAAATCTTCAAGCGACCCGCCAAACGCTTCTTTTTCGCGTAATTCTTGAAGAGTCCCGGTTGCAATCATTTTCCCCTGATGAATAATTCCAATTCGGTCGGCAAGTGATTCCGCAATTGAAAGCAGGTGGATTGACATCAGAACTGCCACTCCACGGCGTGCCTGATCAACAAACATCTGCTTGACAATGCGCGCTGACCTTGGGTCAAGCCCTACAAATGGCTCATCCACCACCAGCACAGTCGGCTCGTGTACGAGTGCGGATGCGAATACAAGCCTCTGTTTCATGCCTTGGGAATAGCCTTCGCAAAGCTCATCCAGAAAGCCTTCAATTTCAAACAGGCTCACCATTTCGGCGATTTTCTTCTCAGCATGGGTTTTATCCATACCACGCATTTGAGTCACAAAATTGAGGAACTCTCGACCAGTGAGTTTGTCATATAAAAACGGCTGGTCAGGAACATACGCCAGGCAAGATCTCGCCTCACTGCTTCCCGCTGAATAGCCACCGATTTCCACCTGCCCTGATGTCGGTTTCAAAAGACCACATATCATTTTAATGGAAGTGGTTTTACCTGCTCCATTAGGGCCGAGAAATGCAAATAGTTCCCCAGCTCTCACTTCCAGATTCAGCTGATTTACAGCAGTTTTTGTACCGAATTGCTTGGTTACATCAAAAAACCGGATCATGAGTTGCCCAAACTGGCGGGTTTGTATTTGAGTATCCATCAGTTTTCTCTCTCCGGCTCACGTTCCAGTACAAGTTTTACCAACGGGGTGGGAAGTTGCTGACGCAGCACCAATCCATCTCGACGTACCCAGGTTCTGGCTGAAAATGTGCTGGCTTTATGCTCAACAATAAAAACCTCCGTGGGATTGCCGTCCCAGAATATTCGGCTTAATTCTATCACCTCCGACTTGATTGAGTCTGGTCGGGCCGTCATTGGCTGTAGAATTTGAGTCGTCCAGCGTTGTCCAATTCTGAGGCCCGGAAGTTGATCGATCGGCTCAAGCCCGCCCCTGACCATATCCTTTGGGGCGTAGTCGATCAGTTGTCGAAAGTTCAATAACGTTGATATCGAACTACTGAACCTGATATCCAGCTTGTTTTGATTGGTCGGCATGCCCTGAATCACAAGAATTGGCTTCTCTCCCAACTCTTCGACCAATACTTCAGCTTTTATCTGGTCCAGCAAGCCTTGTGGGGTGACAATGGTTGTATTTACAAATTGAAATTTCGTGGACTCTGCAACTTGCAGTGGAGTGCCTTGAAACAGTCCTTTGGCGTCGATTTTTACTCGGCTGGTAAATGCGGTTCCGCCATCAGCACGCTTCTGGATTTCATTAAATGCCTGACCGACGACCCTGTTTTTCTCACCCCCTTCATCGACTGCAATCAGCCATCGGGTGGGCCTGGTTTCAGGCTTGTTGACCATTCGTTTCCAGTCAGGCGGTTCTCCGACCAGATATTCAGGCAAAACATCTCGATAGATCAACATTCCAGTACAAATCAACCAGAACGAAGCAATCAGAATTCTCGTTAAAATTGTCGGCATGATATCAATCAAAGTTGGTATGGAAAAAGGAAACAGATGTGGGCGGATTAACCGTCTTCCACACCTGCTTTTAAGGCTTTCAGCGAACGTCAATCAATAAGCGTCGGCGCTGATCACTTCACCACCACTGATGGAATTGATCGCGATCCAGATCTGAGCGTTGACGGAGTCCTTGAAGAACCGGACAGAACCGTCGCCCAGGAGTGCATTGATACCACCTGGGTGACGGCTGCGAGCTCCAGCATAGCTGCCGCGGTCGCCAGCACCACCTGTACAAGGCAGAGTTGGAGGCTTGTTCACGCAGAACATGGCCTGATTGAGCTGGTCTCCAAAAGCGCCGGATGCATACGTATCGGTAGATTTATTCGGAGCCATACGGCTTTCGAAGTGACTTCCGCCTGGCACGCTCTGCCAGATGGCTCCACGAATGTCGTACTGGTCGCCTTGAATAATTTCAGCCATCATCACGCTATTGGATGTTCCATCGGTGAATCTTGCGATACCGATGTTACCCATGTGTCCGAATGCGGATTGCAGGTAGGTCACAGCGTTTCCGTTGACCGTAATGTTGGACTGGTCCCACTGAGTATTGCCCCATGATGCAACATAGTTGCCCTTTGAAGCAATCGGGCCTGACAGCAGTCCACCTACATAAGTAGGGGTGATTTGGAACTTAAGATCCTGATCGCTTGGGCACTGAAACGTGGCAATTTTTGTCGCCATAACAGTGGAGTTTGCGAAGAAGCCAACAGGCAGGCCGATCAACGGGCCACCAGAACCGGTGGTGTAGTTGAAGGCGTTCGCAAGATTACCTTGCTCAAACTGTGGCAACATCAGGATGAACCAGTTTGTATCCTGACACTGGAAGAAGTTGTAACCACAACCAGCTGGGGAGTTTGGAGCCCAGATACGGCCTGGAGCGAAAACCCCGTTCGTGTCATGATAATTATGAAGGGCAAGGCCAAGCTGCTTCATGTTGTTGATGCACTGGGCACGGCGGGCAGCTTCCCGGGCTGACTGAACAGCAGGAAGAAGCAGCGAAATGAGGACGGCGATGATTGCAATCACCACCAATAATTCGATCAAGGTAAAACCTTGACGTCGCTTATTCAGCATCAGAACTCATCCTATTCTATTAGATTCAAAGACGGTCACCGCCCGATGCCGGTCATTCACGATCGGTCAATGATTTATCATATAGGGACTGATTCATCGTGACAAATTGACATCACAGAAACCATTGCGATACGGGTTCGGAATTGGTTCAGAGTGATGTTTAGAGCTGTTCAAGACGAACTGATTTCTAAAATATCCAATTTGGCAAAGAAAAGATAGCAGAGTTGAAAGGAATTTCGAGGATCTTAACGATTCCTCAATCATTTCCACGCAAAATGCCATGACAGTTTAAGCTTTACGATTCCAATGAGATCCAGACTCGAAATTACCGATCTTTGGGTTGCACAACCAGGTTTCAGAGAATCGAGAAACTTATTTCTTAAGTGTTTGTGATTTTTTCGAACAGTCCAAGCATCATTCGGCTTTCCTAAGGTTGCTTCGAAAAAAGTCTAAAAATTTCCTCAGGACAAACCTTGTAAGGACCTCACATTCATCAGAAAGCGATCGCCTATCTTTTACCATTAGTCATTACAAAACTATAACTTATAACGAGTTTTGAACTCACAGTCATAGATTTCGGCTGCGTCCAACCGATGGAGGGCTGGAGAGCAACTTCATCAAAACCCTCTCTCCAAATCAACCGAAGGTGGTTGGTGATCATCCAAAAAAAATCCATAAGCTGAGAGTGACCTGACTATTTCCGTTTTTTACGTTCAGGCCGTTGGTTTCGACCTGAAAATCAGTTGGACTTCGATGAGTCAAAAGCTTATGCGAGCGTCGCCCTGCAACGATTCTGATCCCCATCACCTTCACGATCTGAATTAAGTTGTGGACATTGGCACGATTTCCGATCAGAATCGTATATTCTGACAGTTCCGAATCCAAACGAGGCGTGGTCGTGGCTCAGCTCTTCGTAGTACAAGGTGAACAACTCGGCCACCGCTTTGAACTTAGCGGTACCAAGGCTGTGATCGGTCGCGAAACAGGCTGTGACATTCGGATCAAAGATCCCGAAATTTCGAGACGACACCTTGAGATCAGGCGTGAAGGCGGTCAATTCAAGCTGATTGACCTGGGATCTGCCAATGGAACCCTTGTCAACGGGGTTTCAGTACGCGAGACATGGCTGAGGCGCGGAGATCGGATCCAGCTTGGCCAGACTCAGATCATGTTTCAAGACGATGCGGTGATTCGCTCGAGCGATGCTGGCCTGGAACGTGTTAGAATCGTTGGCGCCGACTCTGGTGAAGACAAGTCCGCCATCGTTCAAACCCTTCCAGCCATGGCAGATATAGCCCAGCTTTTTGCTGGCTCCCCACCGCCACACTGGCTTCAGGAACGGCTCGCCAGCCTGGATGTGATTTATCAGGCCAGCCGCGAAATCAGTCTGGTGACCAATCCCGACGAACTCCTTCCGCGGATTCTCGAACTGGTCTTTGATGCCATCGGTGCGGATCGTGGCTCCGTGCTTTTGATCGACTCCAAAGGGCTGATCGAACCCCGGGCCGTACGCTGCCGAGGTGCAGCCCAAAAGGGCGAACGGCTCCATATTTCACATTCCATTGTCGAGCATGTTCTGCACCAGCGACAAGGTGTGATTTGTGCCGACACTCTCGGCGATAGCCGCTTTTCAGACGCCCCATCCGTCATGCAACTCGGAATACGCGAGGCGATTTGCGTACCTCTCCAAGGCCGACATTCCATTCTGGGAGTGATTTACGCCGATCATAGAAGCCCTCAGGAAGCAGGCGAAGAGCCTTCAAATCTACCTCCTCGAAGATTCTCACAAGATCATTTGGCACTTATGGTTGCGATTGGTCACCAGGCGGGTCTTGCGTTAGAGAACTCCTCGCTTTATCAGGAAAAGCTCGACGCCGAAAGGCTTGCCGCGATAGGGCAGACAATCACGATCGTTTCGCATCACATAAAGAATGTCCTTCAAGGGCTTAAAGGTGGGTCATCGCTGATCCAGACTGGTCTTGATTCCGGTGATCTGAACCTGACACGCCGTGGCCAGTCGATTCTTGAGCGAAACCTTGGCCGGGTTTACGACTTGGTTCTGGACATGCTGTCGTATGCGAAGTCGCGCGAACCACTTCGTGAGGAAGTTAAACTGGCAGAACTGATTACAGATCTGGTCGATTTGATGCGTCCCCGAGCCGAATCACATGGCCTGCGTCTGGAAATCTCTGATATCGCTCCGGATTTGATCTGCTGGATTGACGAAGAAGGTATCCATCGGGCGATTCTGAATTTAATCACCAATGCACTTGATGCGCTGGCAGGCCATGAAGGCGGATTTGTCAAAGTGGAAACGAATTACGATGAAGTGGAAGATTTATTGACCATTAAAGTTTCGGATAATGGGCCTGGCATCGCTGAAGAAGATCTCGCGACTTTATTCGAGCTTTTTGCATCTTCCAAAGGCTCGAAAGGGACAGGTCTAGGTCTACCAGTCAGTGACAAAATTGTTCGCGAACATGGAGGCCAAATTGTTGTCGATAGTAAATTTGGATTGGGAACGAGCTTTACAATCGAAATCCCGCACGTAAAACCTCCTGTTGTTTCGCACGGGCTGGGCCGCATTTCAGGAGAAGCCACGCTAACAGGTTCTTCCATTCACAGAACTTCTGCAATCCACGAATCAAATTCCACAAAGCCTGACGACTCTAAATCGTCCAGATAATCAACGAATAAACGCTTGCATTTCAAGCCTGAAACACATGACTCAATAAAGTTTACAACACTTTATTTCACATGCGAATCTTTTGCGGATTGAGTGACTGGGCTTTGCGATCTGCCTGTAATTCTTAATTCTCCATCCAGCACCGTCAGTTTTTCCACATCAATTTTCCGTGCTTGCATGACAGGTGCAATTTTTAACGAAAGTACAGTTTCTTGACCTACTGTTTTCCATTGAGCTTGAAGCCCTTGTGAATTTAAAGCGTCATGGATTTCATTTTGAAATCTTGTCCAGGACACAGGCAGAAGTCCAGCCTGGACATTTTGAATCGTAATCTGCAATTCATTTGTAGAAATGAATTCCGGTTTCAGAGCCACAGAGACGACCGATTCCAGTGGCTTTCCCTGCCATCGAAATGCCAGATTTAACCTCTCTGTTTCAAAGCGAATACGTGGATCCCGCACTTCCTCCGGAAGATCCGCCAGCAAGTCGTTCAAAGGATGTTCTGCAAGCCATGCGTTAATCGACTTATCAGTCAGTCGAAACGTCCATTCAGGGTCATTTGCGATATCATTCCTGACCTGAACCACATCTCCCACAAGGGCTTCCGCTTGCTCATGACGCGATTTCTCATCAATACTTGTCTCAGCCTTGATAATTTCAGCGTAATAGCCTGGAGGAGCCTGTGCCATTTGCTTCAATACCAATAACCCGATCACCACTAGCCCAACTATAACAAACCCAGCCATGACCAGTTTTCGAATGATTCCATGTTTCATGAGTCGGCTCTTTTTTGCTGGATTATTGTGATTGAATTTCAAGTTTCAGAAATCGTGTTAAAACTTGCATCGTTCAGGGATTGATCCCAAAATCTTTTAGAATCCGTTTCGCGTCACCCTCGTTGGTCGATTTGAAACTGTATCTGCCCAATGTTTTTCCATCTTTGGCTGTAATAATCGTGACATGATCATCACGATTGATGGCCCAGGCAGGTGGGCCAAAAGGATCGCCTGGCCAGACAGTATAAGTGGTCATTGCCAGTTTCAGAGACTGCTGAACTCGTGGCAAATGTTCCCGAAACCGCTCCACTTCATTGTTCGAGAGCCATACAGCTACAAGAGTTCCATCCGTAACACCGGATTTGATATTTTGATCAAGCTCACGCAGAAGACGGGCCACTGGCCTGTCCCAATGTTCGGCCTGAATGAAAAAATAGAGAGTTGGGTTTTTACCACTTTTGACGGTCAATTCGACTTTCTGACCTTCGTTTTCTCCTACACAAACCATCGCCTCAAGCAGAGGAACGGGTTTTCCTACAGGTGTACCGGTTGACACGTCCTGCCCCAATATCAAATCAGGGCTAAAAACAAGCAGGATCGTCAAGAATAACGGTCTGATCCCGCTGAAACGGCCATAGTTCAGGTTCATGATCATTCACAGTCTAGTTGTTGAATTGGGATCTCAAGAATGGGAACGTCGAATGGCTAGAAGCGATGTCAATCGGTTTGCCAATTCATCCCATGGCGTTTGAAATTCTATTTCAGATGCAATCGATTCATAACCTTCAAATGGTTTTGGACGGCCACTTTCATCGATTTGAACAAATTGCATGAGAGCATCCATCCAAGGCTTGTCACGGCCCCTTAATGGAGATCCGTAAAGGCCAACAACGATCTGTGCTGACCTCTGGAACAAAACCACGCCGCGGATCTGAACCACTTCACCGATCGGGACAGGTTCCAGACAGCGCAGGTCAACCACTCGTTTTAGCACCAGATTCGCAGATGTACCAATGGCACGGTAGCCCGTGGAATAAGCGGCTTCCAAGGCGAGTGCCACGAGACTTCCCGCATAAAGTGTACCGTGGTGGTTCGCTTCACGCGGAAGTATCAACCGGTGAGTCAAAGTCTCAAGTTCATTGGTCATCAGACATTCCTGCTCCTCTATGTGAGCCTTAACGTCCCCAAATCCAACGAATCCGTCAACCTCAATTCTTCGCAATCAATCGACCCAGCACATCGAATTCTTTCAATTCAATATCGGTAACGGATTCACTTTGACAGGTTGCGTATCAACACGTGCCAGAGCCTCTGGCCCGTGATCAATATATTCATAGAAAACGTTACGCTGACGAGGGATATAACCTGATTCGCGAATCGCTCCCTGAATTTCTTTCAATGTCAGGTGGTGCACTGTTCCAGCTTGACTGACCACATTTTCTTCGATCATCAACGATCCCATATCGTTGGCACCAAAATACAGGGCCACCTGACCGATCTTGCCACCCTGAGTCACCCACGAGCTTTGAATGTTGGGCACATTATCCAGATAAAGTCGGCTTATGGCCTGCACTCGCAGGTACTCAAATGCACCAGCAGCAGGTACTTCCGCCATGTCTGTATGTTCAGGCTGAAAAGTCCAGCTGATGAATGCCGTCAGACCACCCGTCTCATCTTGAAGCTGGCGGATTCTGTCCATGTGCTCGACCCGTTCCTCGAGCGTTTCAATATGGCCAAACATCATCGTGGCGGACGACTTACCGCCCATCTGATGCCAAACCCTGTGGACGTTCAACCAGTCGTCGGTCAAAACCTTCCCTCGGGTGATGGCTTTACGAACCCGGTCTACCAGAATCTCGCCACCACCGCCCGGCAAACTGCCCAGTCCAGCCTCTTTCAACTCGCCCAGAACCTGCTCTAAAGGCATTCTGTAGAGCTTGCTGAAGAAGTGGATTTCAGGAGGGCTGAATCCATGGATATTGACGTTGGGGTAATGCGATTTAATGGTACGAAGCAGTTCCAGATACCAGTTCCAGGGAAGGTCCGGATGTAGCCCGCCTTGCATCAGGATCTGATCGCCGCCAAGTTCCACAGTTTCTTTGATTTTCTGCAGTATGACGTCCGTGTCCAGAACGTAAGACTCTGTATCATTTATCTTTCGGTAAAACGCACAGAAATCGCAGACGGCTGCACAGACGTTGGAATAATTGATATTCCGGTCGATGTTATAAGTACGAAAAGGCTCGGGATGCATACGTTTGCAGACAGCATCAGCAGCACGGCCGAGTTCGTGGAGGCGGCCTTCTCGCATCAGAATCACGCCTTCATCGAATGTAATTCGACGACCGTCAACCGCGGCACGCAAAACTTCCTGAACTGTGGAGGACAACGTCGCACCTCTCGGGCACTAGGCCCAATGCCTCGGCCTTGGCTGCAAAGAGCCTAAGGCCGGCCAATTCTGGCTCGTCAAGTTGATAGGTAATTTGATTGTTTAGGTAAGTCACACATTCTTCAAGCCCCAGTCCGAGACTTTCCGCATGTGTCGACGCAATTTCACGGGCATGGGCTACGCCATCTTCCCGACACGTTCGCAGAACATTCGAGATCTGATCCAAGTCAAGTCCTAGTCTTGGCTTAGCCACCCATAAGGCGAATACGAACGGCAACCCTGTCCAGCGATTCCAGGCCTCACCCAGGTCGATCACGGTATGATATCGCCATTCAGGCAACCGCATGGCACGGTCTCCAATCACCAGAACGGCATCGGCGGTAGACTCTTCAGGGGGAACTCCGATAGGGAGTTCTTCAAGTTGTTCGGGACGCACTCCGTAAAGCCCATCGAGCAAAACTCTACACAAGGCCTGACTCGTGCGTGAACCTTCATCTAAAGCGAGCCGATGAATCTCATTAGGTGGAACGTGGCTAAGAAGTTTCACGCTTCGAACCACGCCTTTGGTACCGATGGCAGCACCGGGAAGCGCGATGTAGTTGTGTGCTTTTATGCCTCTCAAAAATTCCACTGAAGGAATCAGGGCAACATCGAGATTTCCGTTCGCCAGTTTGTCAGCCAGTCGACTGGGCAGGTCGAGTTCGAAGGTGGCTGTCGGCAGCCGATCCTCCAAGCCGTAATAAAGCGGCTTGGCGTTGAAGTACCTGACCAGCCCAAACCTAATTCCAGAAAGCACTTGAGTGCCCTCCTTCAGATACGGTTTTACCAGATCGCTCTGCCGCCTGACACTTCTGACAGAAATTTCAGAAGACACTGAAATTATATGCTCAAATTTGTCATCAACAAGAGCAATCAGCGATTGGCTGTTGTCTATGAAGTGATTCAGGGTTGTTTTCGATTCAAGACCATCAAGGCCCCAATCGCAGTACCGGCGGCGATCCACAAGAGGCCCGAGCCCGTGAGCAAAGCCAACGCCACGACCAAGCCAATCACCGCGCCCGGAATCCGCCACGGTTTGAGCTGCAAGCTCTGTATGAACATCATCTTAAATATACGCAGACCATCTCTGACGGCCCTTAATTTTGATTCCGTACCAGCCACTCGTGGAAGATAGGAAACCGGTTTTTCCAGAACTTTGTAGCCACCGGCGAGCGCCTGGCAAACGATTTCCGTTTCAATCTCAAAACCTTTTGATTTGAGCCTGACACCTTTGAGAAATTTAGGGCCAAAAACGCGGTACCCTGAAAGCATGTCGCCGCCGGAAATACCCATGACCACAACAAATGCGGTTCTGATGAGATGATTTCCAAAGCCTCTGACAGGGCTCATGGCGCCCATTTCTGCCACGGGCACGCGAGCCCCCACTGACATATCTGCTTGTCCGTTCAAGACTGGCTCAAGAAGTGGATAAACAGCGCTGGCAGGATAAGTTCCGTCACCGTCGGCCATGATCACGGCATCGTAATCTGAAAGTTCCGTGAACATGGTACGCACGACAAACCCCTTGCCCTGCCGGGTGACGGGCACAACCCGCACTCCGAGTCCTTCGGCAATCGCACCTGAGCCGTCCGTCGAGTTGTTGTCGAACACCAGTATCTCAGCTTCTGGCAAAGCTTTACGCCACTCATTGATGACCTGCGGAAGTGCAGGAGCCTCGTTAAAGCACGGTAGGGCCACCGCAACTTTTTTGCCAGCCTGATCGAAACCAGGATTGTCGTAAGTATTTGGCAACATGCCTTTTATGGCGATCTTGTGAGAAGTGGGACGGGGAGTTCAGACGTGCAAGAATTGCGTATCATTTGACATATCATAACATCAAACGAAATCATTTTTGAATGCCAAGATCTCAAACGATCAAACAAACTCTTGCTCATTCTCTAAAATAGTCGATAATCTAAGTGATGGAATAGGACTCCGACGATGAGATCTTCCTCTGGATCTCACAGACTGCACTGATCGCTAAACCCACCTCTTGGATTCTCCCTTCCGGACCCGCTCGATGAATCTACCACATCAACACGCCATCGGAATGATTCGCCGAGAGTTCCTTCAAGTGGGCTTCTCTGGCCTTTTGAGCCTCTCCGCTCTCGACCTCATGCGTGCCAATTCCCTTTCTGCCGCAAGCAATGACAAGGGAGGAAGTTCCACTGGATTGACATCGATCCGGCCACGGGTCAAGCATGTGATCCTGATCTTCCAGACCGGTGCCCCAAGTCACGTTGACACATTCGACCTAAAGCCTGACGCTCCTTCGGGAATCAGAGGTTCCTTCAACCCGATCCAAACCAGCGTTCCAGGAATGACTGTCACCGAACACCTGCCCCGACTCAGCCGCCATTTCGATAAACTGGCAATCGTCCGGAGCATGTCCCACAAATTTAATAACCACCTCAACGGCACCCACGAAATGCTCACCGGCCACACCCAGCCCGGTGCCTTTTTTGATAAAATCGCTTCGCGCGACGACTACCCAAGCTTTGCATCCACTCTCGAATACGCCAAGCCCCGGAAAGATGGGATCCCGAACGGCGTCACCCTACCGACTTTTCTGATGGAAGGCCCACTGGTTTGGCCTGGCCAGCATGCTGGTTTTTTGGGTCCCAAATACGACCCCTGGCTGATCAAATCAGACCCCAATCGTAAAGATTTCAAAGTTGAGGAAGTCAATCTTCCGCCCGGTATCGCCGTCGAACGGATGGCTGGCCGCCGTAACCTGCTGAACAATTTAGGTAAAATTTCCGAAAGCCTCGACTCTGGCAACGACCACGGTGGCCTCGACGAACAGAGGCGAGTCGCCTATTCCATGCTGCTCTCGCGACAAGTGGCGAACGCCTTTGATATCCAGACAGAGCCGGATCACGTCCGTGATCGTTATGGCCGCCACATGTTCGGCCAAAGTCTTCTGCTCTCTCGCAGACTGGTCGAAGCCGGTGTGCCGGTTGTGCAGGCAAATATGGGCCGGGTCCAGAACTGGGACAGTCACCAGGACATCTTTACGAGACTTTCCAAAGGTCTCCTCCCGCCACTTGACCAAGGTGTTTCAGCCTTACTTGAAGACCTTGATGCCAGAGGACTTCTGGACGAAACCCTCGTCATTCTCACCGGCGAATTCGGGCGTAATCCGAAGATCGGCACCGAAGGCGGAGCAAAGCCGGGCCGCGATCACTGGTCCCCATGCTTTACCAGTGTTTTTGCAGGCGGTGGCGTGCAAGGTGGTCAGTATATTGGTGCGTCCGACAAAAACGGAGCTTATCCAGCCACTCGCCCAATCACTCCAAACGATTTCGGAGCCACGGTTTACCAAGCTCTGGGGATTGATCCCGAGCTTGAGGTTCGGGACAGACTCAACCGCCCCATTCAAGTGATCAAAGGCGAGCCGATCCGCGGCCTTTTTGCCTGATGGCCATTAAGGCCGGCTGGATTTTATTTTTGTCAGAATAAAATCGACCAGCGATTGGCTCTCAAAAAATCCTATCCACATATTATGGCCCTGACCCTTGGGCACCTCGAGAATCATTTGGCCACCCAGTTTTGCATATTCTAAAGCCACGATGCCTGAGTTCCGGTCAAGCGGAACAACGGTATCCACATCTCCATGAATATGAAAAATTGGCACCTTGGAATCGGCCAGAGACTTAAGGCGACTCACTGGATTTTGGATTTTCAATACCATTTTTAATTCCTCAGGCGTCATACCATAAGCAGGTGCCGCTTTTTCAATTCCGGGCCAGCTTGAAAGATCGCAAACCGGATAAATACCGGCAATGCAACCGACATTCTCCGGATGCTCTGCTGCCCAATTATAAAGCATCAGTCCACCACGACTTCGAGCCAGCAAGGCCGGTTTGGTGCTGAAGCCACGTTTTTTAGTCATCTCTTCAAAAAGGGCAGTAAATTGATTCCTGCCAGTCGGGCTACCAAACGATTCACCTACATCAAT